>JAITQP010000264.1 GCA_031288885.1 Prevotellaceae bacterium
CGCCCAGCACGGTGAGGAGGGGGTAGTAGGTAGTTCGGGTGAGCCCGGCGGTGGTGTCCTTGTCGCAGCTCTGCAAGCCTGAAAAGGCGAGCGCGATTATTGCTAAAAATATTATTTTATTTTTCATCTTTTATAGAATTTAAAAGTTATACTATTCAGCCCAAAAAACCGGCGTGGCGTCGCCCCTGTTGGCCGGAGCGTTGCTGTTGCGGCTCGACGACGCTTCGGCGTACCTGAACCGCTGGAGGACTTTTCCCGCGCCCAGCTCGGTGTTGAAGTTGATGGGCGTGTAGAGCGTTCCCGCCACGTAGAGGTCGGGCTTATAGGCGTTGGCGGAGTTGTCCGTTTCGTCGTAGAGGTCTTTTCCGGTTACGGCGCCAAAGGCGGGGTATTTGAGGCGGCGCAGCTCGCACCAGCCCTCAAAGTTGTTGACGCCGCCCAGCGCTATCCACTTTTGTATGCCTATCAGCTTTTCGTAGTCGGCGGTGCTCCACGCGTAGGGCGAAGTAGCCGCGTAAACGTCCTCCGCGCCGGTGGCTCCCGCCGACTCAAAGGAGGCGTCGATGGCCGCCTTGTAGTGCGCCTCCGCATTGGCGGCTGTGCCGTAGCGGGCGTGGTATTCGGCAAGGAAAAATTCGACTTCCGAAACGGTAATCAGGTACACGGGCATGTTGTAGGCAAACTGCGGACGGCAAAAGTAGGCGGCGGGGTAGTGATCTGGCGTAGTGCTGAAGTTTGTGCCCGACACGCCTCCGGTGTAGCTGCCGCTGCCGACGCTGTTTTTCTTAAAGAAGCTGCCGGTGCGCCCGTCGTTAACGTCGGTCATGGTTCTCATGTAGGCGATGTTTGCCACCACGTTCTTTTGGTTGGAGCCAAAGGAGGTGGCTTCTTCCTCCAGATAGAAAGGGTTTGCCTTTCCGATTTCGTCCGCCCAGCAGTCGTCCCACGATACGTCTTCGGTGGGGAAGTCGTCCTCGGCAACCAGCGCGGCAAGCTCCGCCTGCACGTTGTTCACCTTGCTGGTGCGCATCAGGATTTTCAGCTTTAGGGCGTTGGCAAACTTTATCCACTCGCCGGCGGTGGTGGCGCCGAACAGGAAGTTGGCGCACACCTGATCTGAGGCTGCCGCCTTTGCGAGCGCCGCGTTTAGCTCGGCAAGGATGCCGCTGTACACGTCCTCCCCGTGGTCGAACTCCGGCGACACGGTTGCCACGTCGAGGCTCTGCGCGTAGGGTACTTCGCCGTAGGCGTCTACCAAGACCTGAAAGGTGAAGACCCGCAGGGTGGTTGCGGCCAGATAGGTGCCCCACTCCTCGGCCTCCTCCGCCTGCCGGCGCACGGTTTCGAGGTTTTTCAGCGTGCGGGCGTACAGCTGGGTGTAGGTGCCGCTGGAGCGGGTGGCCGACATTTTGAACTCCGAGTAGTCCACGTAGTTCGACGTGCCGAAGGTCTGCGCGTAGTGCTGCGCGTAGTACCCGCCTACGATGCGCAGGTAGTTACCGTAGCTGGCGGCGAGGTTCATCTCCGCGGCGGGGAGAATCATGTCCGCCGATACGTTTTCCTCCGCCGGAGAGTTGGGGTCTGTGTTGATGTCCAAGTACTGCTCGCACGAGCACAGCCCCGCTATCATTACAAATACTGATATTATCTTTTTCATACTTCTGAATTTTTAGTAGGTGATGTTGATGTTAAACCCGTATATGCGGCAGGAGGGATTTACGTACATTTCCCCAAACATTCCCGTCAGGTCGGAGCCGACGGTGTTTGACTCCGGGTCGATGTAGAGGTTATCCTTAGCCGTCCACACAAAGGCGTTGTTTACAAAAGCGGAGAGGGCTACTCGGCTCAGGGCAATGCGGCTTGTCCACTTTTGGGGCAGCTCGTAGGAGAGGGTAACGTTGCGCAGCTTTGTGTAGGAGCGGTCAACCATGTAAAAGAGGCCGCCCTGCCCCATGCCGTAGGCGTCGTAGTAGTCCTGATAGCTGCTGCCGGTTTGCTTAATCTGCGTGCTGTTTTCCACGTAGCTGCCATCCTTCAGCTTCTGCACGGAGTTGGGTATTACAAATGGCCTGCGGCTGTTGTAGGTGGTTATCGCGCCGTTGCCGGTAAACTGCATGAGGTTTTTGGTGCGCGAGAACATCGCGCCGCCCTGCCGTACGTCGAGCGTGGCGCTGAGCGAGAAACCGTAGGCCGACAGGGTGGAGGTTACGCCGCCTATCCAGTCGTGGTTCATGTTGAGCCCTGCATCCTTCACGTTTGTTCCCAGCACGGGCTGCCCGTGCTCGTCAACAATGGCGTAGCCGTAGTAGGGGCTGCTGGCGTCCGTCACGTAGGTGGGCAGGTAGGTGTAGTACTGCCCCATGGGCTTACCCTGCTCGGCGTACATGTACACGGCGTCGTTTCCTGCGCTAAAGCGGTAGATATTTACTCTTCCGCTGTCGAGGCTTGCGGGCATGGAGAGCACCTCGTTTTTGTTGATGGCAACGTTCACGTCCACGCTCCACTGGATGTTGCTCGTTTTAACCGGCGTAACGCTCAGCAGGAGCTCCACGCCCTTGTTCTGCACCGCGCCAAAGTTGGTTACGAGGGAGCTGTACCCGATGGCCGGATCTACCGGCAGGGTGAAAATCTGGTCGTCTGTGGTGCGGTTGTAGTAGGCGGCGTCGAGCCCGAGGCGTCCGGCAAGGAATTGCAGGTTTACCCCCACCTCCGTTTCGGTGGTCATTTCGGGTCGCAGCGCTGTGCTGCCGGCCGTGGTGGACGAAATAAAGGCGTTGGCGCCGTTCATTGGGAACGAAGCGATATCAAGGCCGTAGTATCCGTCGGCGTACCCCTGCACGTAGCGCGCGCCGGTGAGGTACACGCCGGCGTCGTTGCCGGTTTTACCGTAGGCTACGCGGGCTTTGCCAAACGACAGGATGTTGTTTTTGGGCAGCAGCTCGGTAAAGATCCAGCTCAGCGTTATCCCCGGGTAAAAGTAGCTGTTGTTCCCCATGGGGAGGGTGGACGACCAGTCGTTGCGCGCCGTGGCGTTGAGGAAAAGCATGTCCCTGTAGCCCAGCGTAAGGTCGCCAAAGGCGCCAATCAGGCGGCGCTTCCACTGATCTTCGCCCAGCACCGACTTCGTTGCGCCGTTGCTCAAGTCCCAAAAGCCGGTGTGGAAGGTGAGCCCGTCCGTTTGCCCGTCCATGGAGGTGGAGTAGCGCTCGTTGACGTTCACGCCGGCGTTAACCGTGAGGGAGACGTCGCCAAGCTTGTTGTCGTAGTTGGCCAAGAAGTCGTGGTTCACCTCGTGCCGGCGGCCGTAGATGGCGTACACCGACCCGTCCTGATTCATCTCGCTGGGCGGGTATCCCTTATTGTCGGTGATGAGCGCATCATCGAGGGCAATTTGCGGGGAGCCCTCCTTGCGGTCGTAGTCGGTGTAGTCAAACCCAAAGCGGTAGGAGAGCGTGAGCGCGTCGATGGGCTTCAGGTCGGCCTGCAGCTTGCCGTAGAGCTGCTTTGAGTTCAGGCGGTGGTAGTTATTCTCCAGCGACCAGTAGGGGTTGGTAATGCCGTAGGGGGTAAAGTAAGCCTCCGGCGTGTTGAATGGGTTGGTAAGGTCTTGCTTGTCGAGAATGGACACGTCGCGCGCCATCTCGTAGATACCGTCCACCACAGAGGTTCCCTGAAACGAGCCTACCACGTCGGTTTGCGAGTTGGTAAAGTTGACCGACGAGGAAAGCTTAAACCACTTGTTCGCCTCGTAGGAGGAGCGGAAGGCGAGGTTGCTGCGCTCGTAGAGGTCGGCCTCCGTGGGGATAATTCCGTCATCGGACGAGTGGGCAAAGGAGGCGTAGTAGGTTAGCTTGCTATCCTCCGACACGCCGCTGAGCGCAACGCTGTGGTTGCTGGACACGCCGACGTCAAAGAAGTCCTTCACGTTGTTCTCCACCGCCGAGTACTTGTGGATGAGCTGCTGGTTGTTCCAGATAGGGCCATACACCTGCTCGGAGCCGTCGAGCCGTGGCCCCCACGAGCCGTTTTCGATGTAGGTTTGCCGCCCGTTCCAGCCCTGCCCAAACTCGTTCTGAAACTTCGGGAGCACCGACACCTCGCGCAGCTGCACGCCGCCGTTGTACTCCACCGTAAAGTTTTTTCCCGAGCCCTTGGAGCCCTGCTTGGTGGTTATCACAATCACGCCGTTTGCGGCGCGGCTTCCGTAGAGCGCCGTAGCGGCGGCGCCTTTCAGCACGGTCATCGACTCAACGTCGTCGGACGCCACGCTGCTGATGCCGCCCCCGCTGTAGGAGTGCCCCTGCGAGGTGAACGTTGTGCCTTGCAGCGGCACGCCGTCCACCACGTAGAGCGGCTGGTTGCTCCCGTTAATGGAGCCAAAGCCGCGGATAATAACCGACGAAGCGGCGCCCGGGTCGGAGCCTGTGCTTTGCACCTGCAAGCCCGCCACCTTTCCCGACAGCGAGCTCATCACGTTGGTGTTGCGCGCCTTCACAATTTCGTCCTTGGCAACGGTGGTGGCCGCGTAGCCCAGCGTTTTTTCCGAGCGCAGGATGCCCATGGCGGTTACCACCACTTCGCCCAAGTCCACCGCATCGGCGTCGAGCGTTACGTCCACGCGCCCGCGCCCGTTAACGGGCTCCTCCCTCGGGGACATTCCCAAGAACGAGAACACCAGCGTGCCGTCGGCGGGCGCGCTGATGGTGTAGCCGCCGCCTGCGTCGGTGGAGACGCCCACGGTGGAGCCCTTCACAACAACGCTTACGCCCGCCACAGGCTCGTT
>JAITQP010000041.1 GCA_031288885.1 Prevotellaceae bacterium
TTTTTCCCTCCGCTGGCGCGGATGCTTTTACCCTAAGTAGGACTTCAGCAGCTTGCTGCGCGAGTTGTGGCGGAGGCGGCGGATGGCTTTCTCCTTAATTTGGCGGACGCGCTCGCGCGTAAGCCCAAACTTTTCGCCAATCTCCTCCAGCGTCATCTCCTGCTGGCCAATGCCAAACACGTACTTCACGATGTCGCGCTCGCGGTCGGTGAGCGTGGAGAGCGCGCGGTCAATTTCGCGGGAGAGCGACTCGTTGATGAGCCCGCGGTCGGCGCTGGGCGAGTCGTTGTTTACCAGCACGTCGAGGAGGTTGTTGTCCTCGCCGTCCACAAAGGGCGCGTCCACCGAGACGTGGCGACCCGAAACCTTGAGCGTATCGGCCACCTTGTCCTTGGGGATTTCCAGCACGCGCGACAGCTCGTCGGCGGAGGGGGCGCGCTCGTGCTCCTGCTCAAACTTGGCCAGCGCCTTGTTGATTTTGTTGAGCGACCCCACCTGATTGAGCGGTAGCCGCACTATGCGCGACTGCTCGGCCAGCGCCTGCAAAATGGACTGGCGAATCCACCACACGGCGTAGGAGATGAACTTAAACCCGCGCGTTTCGTCAAACTTTTCGGCGGCCTTTATCAGGCCAAGGTTGCCCTCGTTGATGAGGTCGGGGAGGCTCAAGCCCTGATTTTGGTACTGCTTGGCCACCGACACCACAAAGCGCAGGTTGGCGCGCGTAAGCTTTTCGAGCGCGGCTTGGTCGCCCTTTTTGATGCGCTGCGCCAGCTCCACCTCATCTTCGACCGAAATAAGCTCCTCCCGTCCTATTTCCTGCAAGTACTTATCCAGCGACGCGCTTTCGCGGTTGGTGATGGACTTCGTTATTTTAAGTTGCCTCATAATATAGTGATTTTAATTTCTGTCGTGCTACTCAAAGCCCACGGCGTAGTAGGCCACCACCCCGTTGGGGTAAATGCCTTCGATAAGCGCGGGCTCGCCGGCCAGCGTATTCAAGATGCTCTGCACGTCGCTAACGCTGCTGACCGGCGTGCGGTTGATGCGGGTTATGATGTAGCCTTTTTTTACGCCGTGCTGCATCAGCCGGCCCTGCGCGAGCTCCGCCACCTGCACGCCGTTGGCTATCCGCAGCGCGCGCTTGGTGGCGCCGTCAACCTCACGGAGCGTAGCCCCCAGCACGCTGGGGAGGGTGTTGTCGTTGGGCTTTACCAAGCTGGTGGTGCCTGCCCTGTTTCTTAAGATAACGTTGATGTACTTTGTTTTATTATCCCTGCTAACGGTAAGCGAAACTTGGTCGTTGGGGCGGAACTTGCTGATTTGCTCCTGAAGCTGCGAGCCGGTGTTGACCGGCACGTCGTTCACCTTTAGCACCACGTCGCCCTTTTTCACGCCGGCCTGCTCGGCGGCGCCGCCCGCCGCCACGTCGGCAACCAGCACGCCCTGTATCTCCTTAATGCCGTACGCCGCCGCCGTTTCGGACGTGAGCTCCTGCAGCGAAACGCCCAGCACGGCGCGCTGCACCACGCCAAACTCTATGATGTCGGCCACCACCTTGCTCACAATGCTGCTGGGCACGGCAAACGAGTACCCCGCAAACGACCCCGTTGGCGAGGCGATGGCGGTGTTGATGCCCACCAGCTCGCCGCGCGTGTTCACGAGCGCACCGCCGCTGTTGCCCGGGTTGACCGCCGCGTCCGTTTGGATGAACGACTCTATCTTGAACTTATCGGACAGGATGCTGATGCTGCGCGCCTTGGCGCTCACAATGCCGGCGGTAACGGTGGAGGTGAGGTTGAACGGGTTGCCCACCGCCAGCACCCACTCGCCCACCCGTAGCTCGTCGGAGTTGCCCATGACTACAAACGGCAGGTTTTTGCCCTCTACCTTAATCACGGCAATGTCGGTGCCCGGGTCGGCGCCTACGAGCTTAGCGGTGAACGTGTGCTTGTCGTTGAGCGTAACGTTGATTTGCTCGGCGCGCTCTATCACGTGGTGGTTGGTTACGATGTAGCCGTCGGTGGAGAGGATAACGCCCGAGCCCATGCCCTGCACGGGCTGCGGCTGCGGCTCGTAGTAGTAGTGCCGGAAGCCGAAGAAAAAGTCGTAGATGGACTCGGGCGCGCGCTGCACGCTGCGCGTGTAGCTGGTGGTGACGTTCACCACCGCGTTGACCGTTTTTTCGGCGGCCACCGTAAAGTCCACGCCTCCTGCCGCCGCCGCGCTTTGCGACGAAAGAACGGAGGGGATGGCGTACGCTGCCGGAGCGTGACCGCTGTTGCTCTCCGGCCTGCTGAGGCGGAGCACCGCCAGCGCCGCCGCTGCGCCTACGGTAGCGGCGACCAATGTGGAAGTAAAAATGTGCTTTTTCATCTTTTCATCAATTATGTTGGTTGTGCCCTTATTATACGTTGGTAGGCGGATTTTGTTTCAAAATGCCCCGCAAAAAAACGCGCGCCCCGACGCGTCAGGCGTTAACCTGCGCATCGGGGACGTGCTGTTTTTGTTGTCTTGCTTTAAAAAAAAGCAAGCGTTAGTTGTCGTAGTTGTTTTGCTGCGCCAGCTTGTTGTAGTCCACCTCGCGGGAGGGGATAAACCACACCCAGCGGTTCTTCTCCTCCGGCTGGATGGTAACCGCCAGCGAGGAGATGAAGTTGCCGCCGTCGGCAAAGGACTTGCGGGCGATGGGGTCGCCCCAGCGCTTCGCGTCGAACCAGTCAAAGCCTTCGCCCCAGAGCTCCAGCGCGCGGTAGGTTTTGATTTCATCCAGCAAATCTGCGCCGGTGAGGGTGCAGGTGTAGCTGTCGTTGCGGTGGCTATCCTTATTTAGGGCTACCAGCGCCTGCTGCGCGCCCGTGGGGTCGCTGTTGAAGTACTTTGCCTCAGCCTCTATCAGGTACATTTCGGAGGTGCGGAAGAGGTTTAGGTGTCCCACGCCGGGCTGGTCTTCGGCCTTGATTTTGAACTGCATGTAAACGTAAGCATTGGCGTTGGAGGCAATTTTCCCCTCCCCCCGCACCGCAGTTTGCCATGCAGCGTTGGCTTGCCCCGTGGAGGTGCTGTAGCTGTAAGCGGGGTCGCTGTAGTCTGCCAAGTCAAGGAACAAGTCCTTGCGGACGTCCGTATCCGGAATTTTATCGAACAGCTCCTTGCTGATGCACCTAGGGTAACTTCTCACCGTGCTGGCGGTGGAGTTGTAGCCGATGTAGGCAAAGTATGAGTAGAAGTAGATAGTTTCGTCTGCCGACCCCCACACGCTCCATATCCACTCGGAGGTGGGGCTTGCAAAGCCGGAGTTGTACTCCGCCACGCTCATCAGCGGGTATCCCTCCCTTGCCAGCGCAGCCATTTCGATGGCCTTGGAGTAGTCCTGCCGGTTGAGGGCAGCCCTTGCGTAGATGGCGTAGGCGGCTTCGACGTCTATCACGTAGTTCTCCTCACTGTTGTCTTCGCGGTGTAGCTTGGAGCTTTTAAAGAGGCCTATAGCTTCGTTGAGGTCGGCGTAAATCTGCTGGTAGGTCTCCAGCAGGGTTGCGCGGGGCATTTCGTCGTCGGTGGGCGTTACCCTCAGGATAAGGCCCAGCTCGGCGCCGTTCTTGGAGTCCGACCAGCGCAGGCAGTAGAGCTGCGCCAGCATAGTAAAGGCGTAGGCGCGGTACGACAGGGCTTGCGCCTTGATGTACTGCTTTTCGCCCTCGGGGCCCTCCGCATCGTCGATGTTGGCAATTACCGTGTTGGCGTTGCCAATTATCCGGTAGTAGTAGTACCACATGTAGTAGCAATATATGGAGGTGAGGTTGTTGTGATAAGTACTGTTAATAATCACCGCCCAGCCGGAGAGGTTCACGGAGAAGTGGTTCCCCTGATAGTTGCCGTTGTACATCTTCACGGTTCCCTCGCCGTTGAGGCCCTGCGACCCAAGGTACTGCTTGGACATCAACTTGGCTATTCCGTTGACGGCCAGCTTGGCCTCATCGGTGGACTTAAACAGGGTGGACACGTCGGTGGAGCTGGTGGGGGTGGTATCAAGGTATTCCTTGTCGCAGCTTGCCACCACGAGCGCGCTCGCTAAGAGCGCCGTTAGCATAAATTTTGTTTTCATAATCGTATATCGTGTTTAAAATTTGACGTTAAGCCCCACGCTCACGGTGCGGTTGTAGTTCATGATGTTCGATGTTACGCCGCTCAGCGCCTGCTGCGGGTTGAGCCCCTTGAGCGAGGTGAAGGTATAGAGGTTCTCCGCCTGAAGGTTCAGGGTAACCTCGGAGAGGTCTACCATGGCTGTCCAGCTTGCGGGCAGGGTGTAGGCGAGGTTCACGCTCCGGAGCGACAGGTAGGAGGCGTCGTGCAGGTGGTTGGTGGCCGAGGCGCTGTAGTAGCTGCTGTAGCGGTACCAGTCCACGGCGGGTATTCCGTTGGGGTCTATGCGGTCGGGGGAGGTTTCGGTCATTCCCGCGGGCGCGCTGCTCCAAGCGTTCAGCACATCCTTGTGGATGGCGCTGGGGTTAGCGGAAACGCCCCGCAGCGAGTTGTAAGGCCCGTCGAACACTTTTCCGCCCAGCGAGTAGGTGCAGAGGAGCGAAAGGCTAAGACCTTTCCACGCCACGTTGGCGCCCACGCTGCCTATCCACGAGGGTAGCGAGATGCCCGACCAGTCGCGCTTGGCGTAGGTGAAAGCGTCGGTGTAGTATGCGCCGTTTATTTGCCTTACCCTCTCCTCGGGTACAGCCGTTTTATCCTCCGGCGCTTCCTCCGTGGCGGCTGCCACGTAGTACTTCTCGTCGTCTATCAGGTAGAGGGCGTCGCCGTTGAGCTGGTCAACGCCGGCAAACTGGTAAATCCAGTAGGAGTAGAGCGAGTGCCCCTCCATGATTTTTTTGGTGCCGTCTATGATGCCATCCTTGCGGTTTTGCTCGGGGAGGGTGAGGACTTCGTTTTTCTGGTAGGAGCCCGTAAAGGAGGCGTTTACCAGCCAGTCCACGTCGCGGTATATGTCCACGTCCACGGCTACCTCAAACCCCTTGTTGGACACGTCGCCCAAGTTCTTGAGCTGGGTGGACACGGCGGAGGAGGTGGAGGTAGCGCCCGCCGACAGCGGGTTGTAAACGCTGAAAATCAGGTCGTGCGACAGCTTGTTGTAGTACTCCAGCGAAAAGTTAACGCGGTCAAAGGCGCGCCCCTCCAGCGCTATGCTGGTGGAGTTGGTGGACTCCCACTTGATGTCGTTGGCCTCGTTGGACGACTTGTAGGCGGCGCCGAGGCGGGCGTTCTGGTCTAAGCTGTAGAGCCCCATGTAGGCGTACGTGCCGGCGCTGGCGTCGTTGCCCACCTCGCCGTAGGAGGCGCGCAGCTTCAGGGTGTTTACGTAGTCCTTGAGGGGCTCAAAAAAGCTTTCCTTGTGGACAGACCAGCTGCCACCAAACGACCAGAAGTTTCCCCAGCGGTTGTCGGGGTGAAAGCGCGACACGGCGTCGCGGCGGAACGCAGCCTCCAAAAAGTACTTGCTATCGTAGTTGTAGCGCGCTCTGGAGAGGTAGCTCTCGCCCCGCAGGTTGTTGTCGTAGCCGTCTAAGCTCGTCATCTCGGTAAAGTTCACCAGCTCGTAGGCGTTAGCAAACACCTCCGAGGTTTTGTAGAGGTAGGTATAAACGTAGCTGTTGGCGTAGTTTTCGTGCCCCAGCAGCACGTCTGCGTGGTGCTTGCCGAAGCTCTTGTCCCACGTGAGCTGCTGCATACCGGTGTAGTTGAGGTAGCGGTACAGCGTTCTCCCTGTGCTCCCGTCGCTGCCGGCGCCATCGCCAATAATGGCATTACTGTAGAAGCGGTTCTCGGAGTTCCTGATGCTGGCGTTGCCCTTCACCAAAAAGTTGAAGTCGCGCAGGAACTTAACGTTCACAAAGGCGTCGCTTCCCAGCGTGCTCCGTATGGTTTTATCTTGGTTGAGGTCCATTTCCCATATCACGTGGCGACCGGAGTTTTGCGCACGGGAGTTTGCCACGCCGTCGTCGTACTGCTTTTCGCCTTGTTCGTCAAGCACAAAGTCGCCGGTTTCGGGGTCGTGCAGGTAAATGGGGTAGATGGGCGCCAAGTGGCGGACGTAGTAAATGGGGTTTACGTAAGCGCTGTTGCCGTCGCTCATGTTGGAGTAGGTCTGGTAGCTGCCGCTGACGTTCACGCCGGCCGAAAGCCACTTCTTGGGGGTGATGCTGGCGTTCACTCTGCCGGTGAAGCGCTGGTAATCCGACCACTTCACGTTTGACTTTTCGTCCAAGTAGCCCAGCGAGAAGTAGGTGTTGCTCTTGTCGCTGCCGGACTCGCCGCTCACGGTGTACTCCTGCCGCAGACCTACGCGCTCCACAGCATCCCACCAGTCCAAGTCGGAGTACTTGGGGTTGAGGTTAGCCGTCAGCTTGCCGTTCTGGTCAAACAGTTGATCCGCGGGCTTGTCAAAAACGTTGTATTTAAGAAACTCTGGCACCAAACTTTGCGAAGCCTTGATAGCGGCGGTGGCAGTGGTGTACGGGTTGCCGGAGGCGTCTTTCTGGTTGGGGTCAGACACCAGCGAGTTGCGGTAGCCTGTCCACATCACCTCCATATAATCCTTTGCGTCGAGCACGTCGTACTCCGGAATACCGCGGGAGTAAGCGCCAAGGTTGGCGTTAACCTTTATGGACAGCCCTTTTTGCCGTCCCTGCTTGGTGGTAACGAGTATCACGCCGTTGGCGGCGCGGCTGCCAAAGAGGGCTGCCGAGGCGGCGTCCTTCAGCACGGAGATGGACTCCACATCCTGCGCGTTGAAGTCCGTTATGTTGCCCGCTATCGCCACGCCGTCCACCACCACCAGCGGCGAGTTGTCGCCGTTCACCGTGGAGAAGCCGCGGATGCGGATGGTGGGGCTCGAGCCCGGCGTTCCCGGGTTGTTCACCAGCACGCCCGGGGCGTTGCCGTCCAGCACGCTGGTAATGCTCGTCAGCGTCCGCTTTTCTATCTTTTTGGCAGACACCGTGGACACCGACCCCGTAATGGCCTCGCGGAGCGCGGTGCCGTAGGCCACCACCACCACATCTTCCAAATTTTGCTCGTCGCTTGCGAGCGTCACGTCCACGCGCCCGCGCCCGTTGACGGCCTCCTCGAGGGTTCCCAACCCAAGAAAGGAGAATACCAGCGTTGCGTCGGCGGGCGCGCTGATGGTGTACCCGCCGCCGGCGTC
>JAITQP010000071.1 GCA_031288885.1 Prevotellaceae bacterium
AACACCTCAGTAGCCCGAGGTTGCCCCCCACCATCTACCCCACCTCATTACCTCATTCGACACCATTTAAAATGAGGTTGTGGGGCGGCGCGGCACGTGCAATGGCGCAAGGCGTGCGACGCTGAATTGCTTCGCTTCGCTCGCAATGACGCGAAGCGTGCGGGGGCTGCGGTTTGCGGGGAGGTTCCTCCGCTGCGCGTGCTCGTACCTCGCGCGCGTCGGTCGGAATGACGGGCAGGGGCGGGTGTCGCTGCAACAACGTTGCTTCAAAGCAATATTTCATAACGGAATGTACCCCAACACACCTTAACACTTTTTGCATCAACCTCATTTTCAACATACTACAAAAAGCTGTTTAAAACTAAGGCGGGGGAAAGCTTGCGGATTTGCTACCTTTGCGCGTTAAAACCGTAATATAAGGAGCAAAACTCATGGATTCAGCCGCACTCGCAAGCTACAGCGACGACAACGTCATAACCCTTGACTGGCAGGAGCATATTCGCCGCAGGCCGGGCATGTACGTCGGCAAGCTGGGCGACGGCAGCTCGCCCGACGACGGCATCTACATCCTGCTCAAGGAGGTGATAGATAACTCCATCGACGAGTACGCTATGGGCTTCGGAAAGCGTATCAACATTAGCATTGCCGAAAACGGCGCGGTGAGCGTGCGCGACTTTGGGCGCGGCATCCCGCTCGGTAAGGTGGTGGACGTGGCCAGCAAAATGAACACCGGCGCCAAGTACGACAGCAAGGCGTTCAAAAAGTCGGTGGGGCTCAACGGCGTGGGCATTAAGGCGGTGAACGCGCTCTCGTCGCACTTTGAGGTGCGCTCCTTCCGCGAGGGAAAAACGGCGGGAGGCTACTGGTGCAAGGGCGTGATAGGCGCCGAGCACAAGCTCGCGCCAACCACCGAGCCCAACGGCACCATGACCTCCTTTGTGCCCGACGAGGCGCTGTTTGGCGCGTTCAGGTTCAACATGGAGTACGTGGAGACCATGCTGCGCAACTACACCTACCTCAACGCCGGCCTGATTATTTCGCTCAACGGAGCGGAGTTTGTGTCGCAAAACGGGCTGCTCGACCTGCTCAACGAAAACCTCGGCGAAAGCCCGCTGTACTCCCCCATCCACCTCAAGGGCGCCGACATCGAAATTGCGCTCACGCACGGCGCCGACTACGGCGAAACCTACTTCTCGTTCGTCAACGGGCAGCACACCACGCAGGGCGGAACGCACCTCGCCGCGTTTCGCGAGGCGATTGTGCGCACCGTGAAGGATTTTTTCAAGAAAGATTTTGACCCGTCCGACGTGCGCTCGTCGGTGGTGGCCGCCGTCAGCGTTAAGGTGGAGGAGCCCGTGTTTGAGAGCCAAACCAAAACCAAGCTCGGCTCGCGCGACATGGAGCCGGGCGGCACAACGGTGCGAAACTTTGTGCTCGACTTCGTGCAGGAGGCGCTCAACAACTTCCTCCACAAGCATCAGGACGCTGCCGACGCGATGCTCAAAAAGATTATCGAAAACGAAAAAGACCGCAAGGCCATTTCGGGCATCCAGAAGCTGGCGCGCGAGCGCGCAAAAAAGGCCAACCTCCACAACCGCAAGCTGCGCGACTGCCGCGTGCACTACACCGACAGCAAAAATCCGGCCTCCGAAAAGTCAACGCTCTTCATCACCGAGGGCGACTCGGCGAGCGGCTCCATCACCAAAAGCCGCAACGTGAACACGCAGGCCGTGTTCAGCCTCCGAGGGAAGCCCCTCAACTGCTTTGGGCTCACCAAGCGGGTGGTGTACGAAAACGAGGAGTTTAACCTGCTGCAGGCCGCGCTGGACATCGAGGAAAACCTCGACGGGCTGCGCTACAACAAGGTGGTCATCGCCACCGACGCCGACGTGGACGGCATGCACATCCGGCTGCTGCTCATCACCTTTTTCCTGCAGTTCTTCCCCGACCTCATCCGGCAAAACCACCTCTACATCCTCCAAACGCCGCTGTTCCGCGTGCGCAACAAGAAGGAGACCATCTACTGCTACAGCGAGGAGGAGAAAAGCAAGGCCACCAAAAAGCTGGGCGCAAAGCCCGAAATCACCCGCTTTAAGGGGCTGGGGGAAATTTCGCCCGACGAATTCGCCAACTTCATCGGCGACGACCAAATCCGCCTCGACCCCGTGCGCCTCACCAAGGACGACGTGGTGCACGACCTGCTGGAGTTCTACATGGGCAAAAACACGCAAGACCGCCAGCTGTTCATCATCGACAACCTGCGGCAGGAGGAGGCGCTGGAGGCGGAAATGGCCAAAAGCGCATGAGCAAAAAAAATAATGCTATAAAATATAACCCGATTATCGGATGCTACTCGGCAAAAAAATGTATCTTTGTAGCCCGATTAACTAATGCCAAAGCATGTTTAACCCTTAAAAATTATTTGCCTATGGCCAACACTATACTCTAACTAATCTCCAACGAGGAGCCACCCTCAAGGAGGGCGGTTTTATTAACATATTTAAAGCGTTAGCTTCTATTT
>JAITQP010000079.1 GCA_031288885.1 Prevotellaceae bacterium
GCGTGGGGGCAAACTTAAACCCTAACAGATTTTTAGAAACCTGTTAGGGTTAAGCGCTATCGTTCGTCCTACACTCTGTTGTTGCTGCCGAGCACGTTTGCGATTTTGTGCTTGTAGAGCTCCTTCAGCTTGTCGCGGGCGGGGCCAAGGTACTTGCGGGGGTCGAACTCGGAGGGCTTGGTGGCGAATACCTCGCGCACGGCTGCCGTCATGGCGATACGCCCGTCGCTGTCGATGTTGATTTTGCACACCGCAGAGGTGGCCGCCCTGCGCAGCTGCTCCTCGGGGATGCCCACGGCGTCCTTCAGCGCGCCGCCGTACTTGTTGATGACCGCCACCAAGTCCTGCGGCACGCTCGACGCGCCGTGCAGCACGATGGGGAAGCCCGGGATGCGCTTTTCTATGGCCTCCAGAATGTCGAAGCGCAGGGGCGGGGGGATGAGTATTCCCTGCTCGTTGCGCACGCACTGCTCGGGCTTGAACTTGTTTGCGCCGTGCGAGGTGCCGATGGAGATGGCCAGCGAGTCAACGCCCGTTTTTTTCACAAAATCCTCCACCTCTTCGGGCTGGGTGTAGGTGTGGTGTTCGGCTGACACTTCGTCCTCCACGCCGGCCAGCACGCCCAGCTCGCCCTCCACCGTAACGTCGTACTTGTGGGCGTACTCCACCACCTTGGCGGTGAGCGCCACGTTTTCGTTGTAGGGGTGGTGGGAGCCGTCTATCATCACGCTCGAGAAGCCGTACTCCACGCAGCTCTTGCAGAGCTCAAACGTGTCGCCGTGGTCGAGGTGCAGCACGATGGGAATGTTTACGCCCAGCTCTTTGGCGTACTCCACCGCGCCCTGCGCCATGTAGCGCAGCAGGGTTTGGTTGGCGTACTTGCGCGCGCCGCTCGACACCTGCAGGATTACCGGCGATTTGGTTTCGACGCACGCCTGAATGATGGCCTGCATTTGCTCCATGTTGTTGAAGTTAAAGGCGGGAATAGCGTATTGGTTTTCTATTGCCTTTTTGAAAATTTCCCTTGAGTTGACAAGGCCTAAGTCTTTGTACGAAATCATTTTGAATATAAATTAATGGGTTGAACACTTCGCAAAGGTAGAAAATTTTTGTAACTATATCACACAAAATCAACAAAAAGATTTCGTGCACGCAAACGGTTTTTTGTAAAATGGAAAATTGACTACCTTTGTTGCCCGTAGCTACGGTTGTTGCGGATTTTTTGAGAGGGGGATTGATGAAGAATTTCACACAGGGTAGGATACTGCCGCAGCTCATGTCGCTGGCGCTGCCCATCATGGGCACGGGCTTGACGCAGCTTGCCTACAACTTTGCCGATATATTTTGGCTGGGGAGGCTGGATAGCCAGTCCGTTGCCGCCGTATCCATAGCCGGTTTTCTGGCGTGGATTACCTTTTCCATTGCCTGCATGACGAAGGTTGGCGCGGAGGTGTGCATTGCGCAGGCTATCGGGCAGCGAAAGCTGGTGGTGGCGCGCATGCTGGCGGCGCAGTCCCTTACCATTGCGGCGGTCATATCGGTGGTTACGCTTACGCTGCTGCTCTGCTTCATGCGCAGCATTGTTGGGCTGTTTGGCTTGGCGCCGGAGATTAGCGAGCGGTGCATCGACTACGTAAAAATCATGGCGTACTGCATGCCCTTTTGGTTTTTTGCCCCCACGTTTGCGGGGATATACAACGCCACGGGGAACAGCCGCACGCCGTTTGTGGTGAGCTCCATCGCCATTCTTATCAACATTGTGCTCGACCCGTTTTTGATTTTTGGCATCGGGTTTTTTCCGGCGCTTGGCGTTCGGGGCGCAGCCCTTGCCACCGCGGTGTCGCTGGTGGTGGAGTGCATCGTCTTTGTGACGCTGCTCCGCCGCGCGTCCACAACGCCCATTGCGGGCTTCCGGTTTTTTGCGCCGCTCAAGCGCAGCCTTTCGCTGCGGCTGCTCAAGGTGGGCGCGCCGGCGGCGCTGCCAAACGCGCTGTACGCCACGCTCTCCATGGTGCTCTCCACCATTGCCGCGTCGATAGGCGGGCATATTGGGGTGGCGGTGCAGGGCGCGGGCTCGCAGATAGAGTCGCTGTCGTGGATTACGGCCAACGGCGTTTCGACGGCGCTGGGGGCGTACATCGGGCAGAACTACGGCGCGAAAAAGCTGGGGCGCGTGATGAAAAGCTTTGCCGCCGGAATGAGCGTTGTGTCCATCTACGGCGCGCTGGTGGGCGCGTGCTTCATGCTGCTGGGCGAGGAAATTTTTGCGCTGTTTATCCCCAACGACAGCGCCGTGATAGCGGAGGGGGGGCGCTACCTGTCCATTTTCGGCCTCTCCCAAATGTTTTTGTGCGCCGAAATTGCCGCGAGCGGCGCCTTCAACGGGCTGGGGCGAAGCTACTATCCGGCCATCATTTCCGTTACCTTCAACGCGCTGCGCATCCCCTTAGCGATTGTGCTATCGCGCCACATGGGCCTGTCGGGCGTGTGGTGGGCAATGTGCATCACCACCCTGATTAAGGGCGCGGTGCTATCGACAACGTTCCCCGTCTTTATTCGGGGGATAAGAAAGCGGCTGCGCCCGCAAAGCGTAGCCGCCGAGTAGCGCAGGCCGGCGCCGCGCTACTTTTTCTTGGCCGGAGCGTTTTCGACCTCCGGCAGGCTCTGCAGCATAAACTCCGCAGCATCTTTTATTTCCTGACCGGCGTTTTTGTTGTACTTCACCTTCTCGTACCACGTGCGCGCCATGTTGTCACTTTTCTTCAGGATGCCCTCTATGCCAAAGTTGTAGGCAGAGCCAAGGGCGTACTGGGCGTATTCGTTATCGGCCTGCGCCGCCTTCCGGTACCAGCTCAGGGCTCTGCGGCTGCTTATCATCACGCCTTTTCCGTACTCGTAAAACTCCCCCAAGTACCGCTGGGCGTGCGCAAAACCCTGCTTTGCAGCCCTCTTGTACCAGTGCGCGGCGAGCCGTGGATTTTCCGGCACGCCCTCCCCCAGCTCGTACATGCTCCCCAAGTGCATTTGCGATATTTCATCACCCTGCTCCGCCGCCTTCTTTGTCCAGTAGAACGCCTGCTTGACATTTTCCTTCACGCCGTGCCCATGGTAGTAGCAGTTACCCAGAAAGAACTGCGCCCCGACAAATCCCTCATTGGCGGCCTGCTTAAAGAGCTTGGTAGCCACCTCGTAGTCCTTGTTTTCGTAGTGCTTTGCGCCTTTATAGAACAGCTTTGCCGCTTGAGGCGTTACCTGAAATTTTTGCTCAGCGCCGTCAACATTTTTCATCTGCAGAGCGTTTGAGAAGCGCATCACCATACCCAATAACATCGTTTTTTCCACAAATAAACACATACATTTATCCTCCATCTTAATCCCGAAGTGGAGATTAAAAAAAATGAAAAAGCGTGGGACTATTAACCTACCGGCTTCTGAGGTCTTAGGCACCTTTTAACGCAAAATAAGTAAACATGCCCACGCCAGCCAATGGCGTGAGCGTCAAACTACTTATTCTCTGCGCTTTATGAGATTTCCTAAGTTTCAGAAGCCAGAATAAAAGCTAACGCTTTATTGAAGATATCTTCTATGTTAGGTTACATGGTAACCATATTCATTCATTCAAATATTGATAATTACGGTTAAGATATATGTTTTGCAGCGGCGCCGTTTTGAGGGCGCCGTTGTCGCTGCTTACTTGTAGGTGGTTTTGTGGATAAACCGCTACAAAGATATAGTTTTTTTTATTTAAAAGCGGCAAAACGTAGTTTCATGTGCGCTTATTTTTGGTATGTGCATCTATTTCGGATAATTTTGCAGTTGACTTTTTCATAAGCCCTGAAAGGGCTTAATCTTCATAACCGCAGGTCAGCGACCTGCGGGAAAACGCTCACCTGCCCCCATCCTCTGCCCGCCCGTACCGTCATTCCGACCGGAGCGCAGCGGAGTGGAGGAATCTCCCCGCATACAGCCGTCCCCGCACGCACGCCTCGTGCCGCCGCCGCAAAAGAGCGTATGGTGGGTTGCGAGGAG
>JAITQP010000089.1 GCA_031288885.1 Prevotellaceae bacterium
CCGTTAAAAAATAATATTATGTGGACAAATGCATTTTTCGTATTTGCAATGGCTGGAGTAGTAGTACTCATTGCAACAATTATATGGGCTGTACGCGATACTAATCGTAACAAAAAGCAGCAGGTTGTTTAGCGCTCGTTGGTGTTAAAAAATTAAAAGTGGCCGCCTGTGGAAACAGGCGGCTTTTCGTTTTGGCGGGCAGGGACGCACGATTGCGTAAAAATGATGTGGGATATTCGTGACAAAATGGATGCCGAAACAGCAGGAAGAGGTGAAAGGAATATTTTGCGTATATTTGTGGAAAAATAAAGGCCATGGAAGGCAGAAAATTAATATTATACTTGGATACATCCGTTATTGGCGGTTATTACGATGATGCATTTCTGCAAGACACTCAACGGCTTTTTCAAGCCGTAAAAGACGGAAAGTATGATGTAGCGATATCGGATTTAACGCTAAAAGAGCTGATAAAAGCACCACAAAATGTAAAAACGCTATTACATAGCTTGTCGATTGATTTTAAAGAAGTCATCGCCTCAACGGAATGTGTAGCATTAGCTCATGAATATTTGAAAGAAAAGGTTGTCGGTCAAACAAGCTTAGAAGATTGTATCCATATTGCCACCGCTACGGTTCACAAAATAGATATACTGGTTAGCTGGAATTTTAAACATATCGTAAATATACAAAGGATAAGAGGGTATAATGCCGTAAATATCAAAAACGGATATGCCATCTTGGAAATACGTTCACCAAAAGATTTAGTCAGCTATGGAAACGAAGAAGAAATTTGACTGCGTGCAAATGATGCGGGATATACGGCGAGAAATCAATAGTGAGATTTCTACCATGTCAACAAAGCAGCTATTAGAATATCTGCAAAAAGCGAGAAGCGAATATCAGAAAGCCATTACTGTATGATAGCTTGATGTTAATCCCTAATCTCTAACTCTTTGAGCATCTTTTCCATCTTTTCTGCAAAAATCAGGATTTCTTTTCGCCACGTGGGGAGGTGCTTTTTGGGGTTCTTTTCTCGAAGTTTGTTCATTTTTTCCGGTAACGCTAACAAGTCGGTGAGCCTTAGCTGGGCAAGCATGGGGAGCATCTTGTGGCAAAGCGCCTGCGCGGATTGAAAATCGTTTTTGGCGGCAAACCGGCGAAGCAGCGTAAGGTTGCGGGCTGTATCGGCTGCAAACACCTTCGCCACGTCCTCCGCAGCTTCCCTGTCGCCGTTAAAGAGCTCGAGCAGCGCGGCGATGCCGCTCTTGCCCGATTTCGGCTCGGGAGCGTCGCCGGTAGCCCTCCGCTCGGGCAGGCTGGCGAGCAGGCTCATCGAAAACGGCTTGGGCAGGTAGCCGTCAAAACCCTCGCTGAGGGCTCGCTCGTACGAAAAATCACCGTGCGCCGTCATCACAAAAACGGGCGTGGAGGGCGATGCTTCGCGCACCTTTAGCAGCACCTCGGTGCCTGAGGTTGCCCCCATGTCCATGTCGGTTATCACCATGTCGAAGCTGGCAAGGCGCGGGAGCTGCGCCTCAAGCTCCGCGCTGTTTTGGCACGTAGCTACCGTGTTGCCCAGCTTATGCTGCATTTCCTCCAGCATGGCGAGCAGCGAGGCGTCGTCGTCCACCACCAGCACGTTGAGGTTTTTTCCGGCAACGGTTGCCTGCGGCGCGTCCTGCGGCGGCGGCGCGTCTGCCGGCGCTTTTTCGGCGGGCAAAGCAAGCTCTACCTGCGTGCCCTGCCCCTCCTGCGAGCGGACGGATATGCTGCCGTGCAGTATCTCCGTCAACCCTTTCACCACGTA
This sequence comes from Prevotellaceae bacterium, assembly GCA_031288885.1. GTDB lineage: Bacteria > Bacteroidota > Bacteroidia > Bacteroidales > UBA932 > JAITMY01. The sequence goes on from JAITQP010000089.1 coordinate 1,808, forward strand.
CATTCCAAGCCCGCTGCCCTCCGTAACGGAGCTGCCGCTTTCAATCCGCAAGAACGGCTTGAAGAGGTTTTCCACCTTTGCCTCCGGTATGCCAACGCCCGTGTCCGCAACGCGGAGGTGCAGGCTGCTGCCGTCCTCCCACACGCTCATGGCGACTTCCCCTTTCGGGGTATATTTTACGGCGTTCGATACGAGGTTTGCCATAACTTGCTTGAGCTTTAGCCTGTCGGACACGACGCGGGTGAGCTCGCGCAGCTCGCAGGTCAGCCTGAAGGCGAGCCCTTTTTGCAGGGCGAGCGGGGCAAACATTGCCTCCACCTCGCGGCACAGCGCCTGCACGTCAAACGCGCCGAGGCTTGCCTGTAGCTTGCCCTGCTCAAGCCGCGAAAAGTCGAGCAGGTTGGTTAGCAGCAGGAGGATGTACGTCCCCGAGCTTTGCATCGAAACGAGCTGCTGCTGCAGCTTTGGCGGCAGCTCGGCGTCTTTCCACAGCTCCATGTAGCCCAGCATGGAGGCGAGCGGCGCTTTTACGTCGTGCGACACCGAGAGCAGCAGCTCGTGGCGGCTGTTCATGAGCTCTTCGGTGCGCTTTTTCTCCCCCAACAGCGCGCTTCGGGTGGCGTAGCTCTTGTTGGCGTCGGCAACAATCAAAAAGATGAACACCAAAACCAGCAGCGACAGCGCCACGCCAACGGCAACGGAGAAGCGGTAGTTTTTTTCCACCAGCTGCTTGTTGCTGTGCATTACGTCCAGCGTGGCGTCCAGCGTTTGCCGGTGCAGCTTGATGAGCAGCTCCGATATATCCTTCGATACCTCCTGATCGGCCGCCACCAGCCGGTTTACCTGACGCTCTATGGATTTTATTTTTCGGACGTAGCTTTCGCTGTTCTGCTCCGACACTTTCCGCATCCCCGACAGCACGGACAGCATGGAGAGCGTGTCAACGGTAACATTTTTCAGGGTGTTGGTTTGCATGGTAGTCACCACGTTGTACACCTCTTTTTTGGGCGGCGAGGCGGAGAAAAGGTTCCCGACTTTTTGCCAAAACGTTTTTTTTACCTCCGCCACGTCCACCTCCTGCACCAGCGTATCCTGATGCACAACCGTAACGATGACGGAATCGGTTGTTACCTCCGGCGTGTAGCTCCGGAGCCAGCTCACGAGCGTGTCGTTTACGCTGTAGCGGCTAAAGTACTCGGCAAGCTTTGAAATGGACGTTTTCTTTTTTTGCAGCAGGAGGACAATGTCGCGCAGCGTTTGGAATTGCAGGGTGTCGCTGGACAGGGAGATGAGCGAATCCACCTGCTGCTCTACGATGGGCAGCATTTCCTGAAGCTGCCGGAAGTGCTGGGAGTTGCCGGTGAACAGGTAGAGGTTTGCCTGCGCCTGCGCCCGCTGCACCGTTGCCGTCAGCTCGTTGGTCAGGGAAAGCATGAGGTTGTGCTGCGCTATCTCCTCCTGCTGCCGGTCGATGCGGAGGTTAAGGTGGTAGATGTACGAAATCATTCCCATGCAGGCTATCGGCACCAAGAGGTAGCCCAGCACCGCTTTGACGCGAATTCTATGCTCAATGCTTTTTTCCATAGGAAACTTTCACGTTAATTTGGGAATTGCTTTGTTAATTACAAATTTGTGTCTATATTTGCCATACCAAAATTGTACTATATGAACATCTACGAAAAAGCGGGGGATTTTTTAGTAAATACCTCACAACTTATTATTGGTGGCGTAATACTTGCCAATATCATGGAGCAAAATATTAACGCAATTACTATCTATGCAATAGGGGTTGCTACTGTTATCGTTTTCCTCGTTGGCGCGTACTGGTTGTATCGTATAAGCAAAAAAAAATAAAACAAAAATACCATGTGGTTAGCCATTTTTATAGCAACATTAGGAGCTACGGCAGCAATTGCTGTGAGTATTGTCGTGTACCAGAACAGAAAAATATTATTTACGAAGCACGACGCGTAGAGTAGCATTCACGCTCCGTCGTCCCGCGCGTAGAGGCGTGGCGCGCTGCATCTCCCTTGTGGGCGGATTTGAAATTCGTCCCTACGCAGAATGTTTTGTAACGTTTATCTCTTACGCCCTTTCGCGCTCACCTTTTCCCCCACCTCAAATATCTTCACGCCTTTGGTGCTCAGCAGCGCCGGAAGATTTTTCACCGGCACGTGCACCGTCCACAGGCTGTCTACCTGCGTGCCGACGGCAACCCCGAGCTCGGCAAAGTCGGCGGGCTGCGCGCCTCTGCGCACGCTCAAAAAGCCGTGTACGCAGTAGCTGCTGTCCCGCCCCATCCGGTGCAGCCGGTAGCGGCGCACCAGCTCGGGCGACGGGGTAAACTCCGGCGAGCAGCAGCCCTCCTGCCGCAGCTCCTGAAGCAGCCTTTCGGTGTGGGGCGGTTGCGGTTGGCGTGCCGCCAGCCGCGTGGCGCAGGAGGCGGCAGCAAAAAAGCCGGCCAAAACCAAAAGTAGCTTACGGCTCATGGCACAAGCGTACTTCCAGCGGTTGAGGATAGCATTTGGTGCACTTGGCGTCTTGCTCGGCAATGGCGTCGGCAAGGTTAAGGAGCGCCGCCTTGGCGTCCGATTCGGGGAAAATATCAAGCGCGCGCTTGGCGCTGTTGCAGTAGCCAAGCATCACGCGCTCGGTGTGCTCCAGCCCGCCCTGCGCGCGTACAAAGCTCACCACCTGCTTCACGTTCCGGCTGTTGAAGCTGGCGGTGGACACCAGCGAAAGGATTTTTTTCCGCTCCGCCTTATCCACCCTGTTCAGCGCAAAAATCAGCGGGAGGGTAATCTTTTTTTCGCGGATGTCGTTGCCGCAGGCTTTCCCCGTGATGCGGCTGCTGTAAAAGTCGAGCACGTCGTCGCGCAGCTGAAAGGCAACGCCGAGCAGCTCACCGTAGCGCCCCACGGCGTCCAGCCGCTCGCCGGTAGCCCCTGCCGAGTGCGCGCCAATCAGGGCGCAGCTCTGGAGGAGCGACGCCGTTTTCTTTTGGATAATGTCAAAGTACATCTCCTCCGACCACTCCAGCTTGCGGGCGCGCTCCAGCTGCTGCAGCTCGCCCTCGCTCATGCAGCGGATGGTGTTGGCGGCAATGTTGAGGAACTCTACGCTCTGGTGCTCCAGCGCGACCAGCACGCCGCGCGACAGCAGAAAATCGCCCGCCAAAACGGCCTTGGGGGAGCTCCACAGCGCTTTTATCGACAGGCTGTTCCGGCGCTCGTCGGCGTCGTCCACCACGTCGTCGTGCATGAGGGTGGCGGTGTGGAGGAGCTCCATCATGGCCGCGCCGGCGTAGGTTTTTTGGCAAATCCCCCCGCTGAGCTTGGCCGACAGAAAGACGAGCAGCGGGCGCAGCTGCTTGCCTTTGCTCCGGTAAATATGGTTGGTAATGGTTGAGAGCAGCGGCACGGACGATTGCAGCTGCTGCCGGAAAAAAGGCTCAAATTTTTCCAGCTCGCGCTGCACTACCCGTACCGTCTTTAGCATATCTACAGACTTCATGGTTTCTTTGTTTAACTTCGCGAGGCGTAAAGATACGCAATGTTTTGTGAACATCGCGCTTTTTGCGTATTTTTGTGCCTGCTTTGTACAAAGGGAGGTTGATTATGAAAGCCTTTTTTGCATGTTGTTTAGTAGGCCTGCTGGCTACGCCTGCGGTGGCGGTGGACGTTGCCGAAAGCCGGCCAACGCTGGCCTACATAGCGGTGGACGAAAATGGCGATACCATACCGCACGTCCGGCTGCAGCCCGTGTACTGCTTTGCCAAGCCCAAGTTCAAGAACGCCCGTCAGGAGCGCAGGTACTATCGGGAGCACGCCCGCATGGTGTACAACCTGAAGAAGGTGTACCCCTACGCGCAGCTGGCAAAGCAAAAGCTGACCGAAATGGACGCGGAGTTTGCCCTGCTAAAGGACGACGAAAAGGCAAAAAAGGCCTACCTCAAGCGCATGGAAAAGGAGCTGTTTAGGGAGTTTGAGCAGCCGCTCCGCAAGCTGACCATTTCGCAGGGGCGCATGCTGATAAAGCTGGTGGATAGGGAAACCGGACGCACCGGCTACCAAATTGTAAAGGAGCTAAAGGGCGGATTTTCGGCATTCTTTTGGCAGTCGGTGGCGGTAATTTTCGACTCCAGCCTCAAAACGCAGTTCGACCCCGAAGGGCAGGACAAGCTGCTCAACCAGCTGCTCTTCCTGTACGAGAACGGATTGCTGTAAATTTTTTTTAGTTAAGATTTTGAGCTCATGAAAAATGTAGCGGTAGTTTTTGGCGGAGATTCGTCGGAGTTTGTGGTGTCGGAGCAGAGCGCGGCGAACGTGTTCGGCTGGGTGGACACGGAAAAGTACAGGCCGTATATGGTCATCATGCGGCATGGCGACTGGCGCGTGCAGCGCGCCGGAAAGCCCGACGCCGCGGTGGACAAAAACGACTTCAGCGCGCTGATAGACGGCGTGCGCGTAAAATTTGACGTGGCGCTCATCGTAATTCACGGCGCGCCGGGCGAAAACGGCGTGCTCCAGTCCTACTTCGACCTGACCGGCGTGCCCTACTCCACGTGCGGCGCGTTTGCGTCGATGCTCACCTTCAACAAGGCGGCCTGCAAGGCATTTTTGGCGGATACCGGCGTGGCAATGGCCAAGGCGGTGCTCATCCGCAGGGGCGACGCCGTGAACGCCGCCGACGTGGTGCAAACGCTCGGCCTGCCGATTTTTGTGAAGCCCAACAACGGCGGCAGCAGCTTTGGGGTAACAAAGGTTAAATCGGAGGCTGCGCTGCTCGCCGCCCTCGAGGAGGCGTTCAGGGAAGACGGCGAGGTTATTGCCGAGGAGTTCATTGGCGGCGTGGAGGTAACCTGCGGGATGATGTCGCTCAGCGGCGTGGAAACCGTGCTCCCCGTAACGGAGGTGGTGAGCAAAAACGAATTTTTTGACTTCGGCGCAAAGTACAACGGGGAGTCGGAGGAGATAACGCCCGCGCGCCTGAGCCCCGAGGCAACCGCGCTCGTGCAGCGCACCACAGCGCAAGTATACCAAAAGCTGGGGTGCAGCGGAATTATCCGCGCAGACTACATTTTGCGCAACGGCACGCCCTACTTTTTGGAGGTCAACACCGTCCCGGGGATGACGGCGGCCAGCTTCATCCCGCAGCAGGTGCGCGCCGCCGGCCTCACCATGACGCAGGTGCTGAGCGACGTTATAGAGGATGCGGTGGTGAGACAAAAAAGGCTGCCTCAACTGTGAGGCAGCCCCTTGTTGTTGTGAAGAGCAAAACGGCAGAACATTTTGCCCTTCAGCCTTGCTGGTTTTACTTGTTCGTCGTGGTATCCTTAGGCGTTGTATCTGCCGGCGGCGTGGTGTCGGCGGCAGC
>JAITQP010000102.1 GCA_031288885.1 Prevotellaceae bacterium
TATTCTCCTTTTTGGGCTTAGCCACGCGGGAGGAGCCGGTGAACGGGCGCGGGCGCATCGACGTTACGCTGAGCCAAGATGACCAGTCGCTCGACGAAGTGGTGGTGATTGGCTACGGCACCCAGCGGCGCGAAGCGGTGACGGGCTCGGTGGCCTCCATGGGCGGTGCAGAGCTCGCGCAGGTAGCCTCCAGCAACATTACTCAAGCCCTACAGGGGCGAGTTGCCGGCGTGGAAATGTCGCAAACCAACTCCAAGCCGGGCTCGGAAATGCAAATCCGCATTCGCGGCACGCGCTCGCTCACGGCCAGCAACGACCCGCTAATTGTGCTGGACGGCATTCCCTTTGCCGGTTCGCTTAGCGACATTAACCCGAGCGACATTAAGAGCCTCGACATCCTAAAGGACGCCTCCGCAACGGCCATCTACGGCTCGCGCGGCGCCAACGGCGTGATTTTGGTTAGCACCAACCGCGGCGCAATCGGACAGCAAGCGCAGGTAACCTACACCGGATACCACGGCGTAAGAACGGTTTTTGCCAAGGTGCCCATGATGGACGGGGCTGAATTTGTCAAGCTGCGCAAGGCTGCCGGGCTTTTTAAGAACGGGACGGACGAAGACGATAACGTAAATACAGACTGGCAAGACCTGATGACAAAAAACGGCATGGTAACCAGCCACGACGTGGGTGTTTCGGGGGGAACTGCCAAGGGAACCTACAACTTTGGCGTGGGCTACTACTTAGATGAGGGCGTAGTGCCGCTGCAAGACTACAACCGCATCTCGCTCAGGGGAACCATAGATCAGGGGATAGGGAAGTACTTTAACTTTGGCGTCAACACCAACAATAGCTACTCCGTAAGCAACGGCAGCCAAGTTGGCATGTGGTCGGCGCTGTCCATGTCGCCCATTGCCAACCCCTACAGCGAGGACGGTTCCCTGAAGAGAACCGTAAATCTGGGCGGCGGCGGAGGGGATACCTACTTCCTTACGCGGGATAGGGTGGAGAGCTTGGAAGAGCAGTGGATTAGCCGCACTACGGCGTTTGCCTCGTACAACAACCTGTACGGCGAGGTGAAAATTCCCGGCGTGGAGGGCTTAAAGTACCGCGCCAACCTTGGCCTGAACTTCCGCATGAGCAACGGCGGCAGCTTCACCGGAGAGGGCGTAAACAGCTCTTCGGCCACAACCCCCTCTACCGCCTCGGTGAGCAACTCCCTTACCACCAGCTGGACGATGGAAAACTTGCTGACCTACGACCGCACCTTTGCCGACAAGCATCAGGTAAACTTAGTGGGGCTCTACTCGGCCGAGCAGCGCAGCTACAACCGCTCGCGCATGGCGGCAAAGAATATCCCCTACGAAGCCTTTCAATACTTCAACTTAGGCCATGCTGCCGGCGAAAAAACCATTGATCCGGACGATCAGGCGTATGAGGTAAGCGGCCTGATTTCGTGGATGGGGCGCGCCATGTACTCCTACGACGGACGCTACATGCTGTCGGCAACCATCCGCTCCGACGCCTCCTCGCGCCTCGCCCCGGGGCACCAGTGGCATACCTACCCCGCCATATCTGCCGGGTGGAATATTAAGGAAGAATCCTTTATGGAAAGCGTTTCGGTTGTTGATAAGCTGAAGCTGCGCGTGGGCTACGGGAGAACCTCCAATCAGGCCGTTGCCCCCTACGCTACGCTGGGGCAGCTGAGCACACGACCCTACAACTTTGGCAGCACTTACGTAACCGGCTACTACGTATCCGACCTTCCCAACCCAGCGTTAGGATGGGAGTACTCCGAAACGTGGAACTTTGGCGTGGACTTTTCGCTGCTGAAAAACCGCCTGACCGGTACCATTGAGTACTACGTAATAGACACCAAAGATATCCTGCTACACGTGGATTTGCCTCGCACGGCAGGCGTATCAAGCGGCTACATGGCCAACATCGGGCAAACCCAAAATAAGGGTGTTGAGATTTCGCTCAGCGGCGTAATCCTCGACAACCTCAACGGGTTTACATGGGAAGCCGGTATCAACTTCTACGCCAACCGCAACAAGCTGGTGGCGCTTACCTCGGGGCAGGAGCGGGACCAAGATAACAGCTGGTTTGTGGGCTACCCCATTGATGTTATCTACGACTACGAAAAGGTTGGCCTGTGGAGCGAGACCGACCCCGACTGGCAGTACGCGCAAACGCTTGAGCCGGGCGTAACGCCGGGCACAATTAAGGTGAAGTACACCGGCGGCTACAACGCCGACGGTACGCCTATCCGTCCTATCGGGGCTGACGACCGCCAGATAATGAGCGTAGATCCGGACCTTCAGGGCGGCTTCAACACCCGCGTGGCCTACAAGGGCTTTGACCTGAACGTGGTGGGCGCCTTTAAGAGCGGAGGTATCCTCATCAGCACCCTTTATACTTCGGGCACCGGCTACCTCAACCTGTTAACCTCCAAAAACAACAACGTGAAGGTGGACTACTGGACGCCCGAAAATACGGGGGCAAGCTACCCCAACCCCATAGGAAAACGCTCCGGCGACGGCCCAATATACGGCAGCACGCTGGGCTACTTCGACGCCTCGTACCTGAAAATCCGCGCCCTTACCTTAGGCTATAATTTTGAGCAAAAATGGCTGAGAGATTTGGGCGTTAGCCGGCTGAGGCTGTACACCTCCGTGCAGAACCCGTTTGTGCTCTTCTCACCCTACCACAGCGAGTCGGGCATGGATCCCGAAACCAACTCTACCGGCGACGAGAATGTAGCAGCCAACGAATTCAACAGCCGTTTACTCATTATTGGCACCAACGCGCCCTCTACGCGAAGCTATTTGTTTGGTTTAAATTTAACTTTCTAAAAAGAATGAATTATGAAAAAGATAAGTAATGCAATACTGGCTGTCACCCTGCTGATTACGGTGGGCTGCACCAAGCTGCTGGATGAGCAACCCCGCAGCATCTACGAACCCGGCTACTTTAAAACCGAAAAAGGTGTTGAGGGCGGGCTAAACTCCATGTACGCCTTCCTGCGCGACATCTACGGGCAGGCCTACTACTACAACATCTGCCTCACCGGCACCGACGAGGTAACGTATGGCGCCAGCGCCGACGCCAACTTTAAGGACGCCGACCTGACCAGCGGCGGGCAGCTGACCTCTTCTACCAGCCGTGCCGACGTGATATGGAACGCCGGATACACCATCATTAACACCGCCAGCGGCCTGATTGAAAACGCCACCGAGGTGGGGCTTGCGCCGTCTCTGATTGCCGAAGCCCACTTCTTCCGCGCGTTTCACTACTTCTCGCTGGTGCAAACCTTTGGCGGCGTGCCGCTCGATTTAGGCTCCGGCGAGCTGAAGTTCAACAATACCCCCGCGCGCACCTCCGTGCGCAACACCGTGACGGAGGTGTACACCAAGGCCATATTCCCCGACCTCAGAAAGGCTGTGGAAGATTTGCCGAGCAACCCCCGCATCAAAGGTGCGGCAACCCAAACCCTTGCCCGCCTCTACCTCGCTAAGGCGTACCTCACCTACGGCTGGTGGCTCGAAAACCCCAACCAAATCCCGACGTACCCAAAGCCGAACGACCCCCGCACCGACCCTGATGGGCGCGACGCCGCATGGTACTTCCAGCAGGCGTACAACGTGGCAACGGAGGCTATCGACAATCCGGGGCCATTTAAGCTGCTGGACTATTTTTATGATGTGCACAGGGCCGACAATGACCGCAACGCGGAAATCCTGCTCTACGCCGACCACACCGACCAAAGCGAATACTACAACGAGGGAAGCCTTACCTACGGTAGCGGCGGAGCGCCCGACAACTTTGCCGTGTGGATGATGACGTGGCAATCCGAAAATATCCGGAGCGCCATAAATGCAACACCTGATGTTAACACCTCCTCCCATTGGGTAAGCACGGTTGTCCGCAGAGCCACGCAAGACCTTGGCCGTCCGTGGACGCGCATGTGCCCCACCATTGGCGTGCTGGAAAACACCTTTGCCGACAAGACCAACGACTCGCGCTACGACGGCACGTTCGTTACCGTCTATCGAGGCAACTGGGGTAACAACACGACCTACTACAACGCAAACTTTATGCCGGTAAATACGGGTGACCCCATACTTTCTTTCCTGCCCGAACAGGTGGGAGGCGTGAACTACAATAATACGGGGTACGCGAACTATCGGATTGCAAGCTGTGGCGTGCTGGCCGGACGCGCCGACTACGTGATAGAGCCGAGGGCGATAAACCGCCAGATATATCCCGGCCTGTGGAAGCTGGGCGTTTACCGCACCGACGCAGGTGGAGACCGGCAGCCTAACGCCGGCAGCACCCGACCTTTTAACATTGCCAAGTTCTCCGAGCTCTACCTCGTAGCGGCCGAGGCAGCGGTGAAAGGCGCTACCGGTAGCAGGAGCGCAAAAGATTTGGTGGATGTGCTCCGCGCCCGCGCCGGAAAGTGGAAATACAGCAACGCAGAGAAGACCGCCAAAACGGATGACAACAGCCAAGCCATGGTGAACGCCACGCCCGCCACGATAGACATAGACTACATCTTGACCGAGCGCTCGCGCGAATACTACGGCGAAGGCTACCGCTGGTTCGACTTGGTGCGCACCCAAACATGGCAAACGAAGGCTGCCTCCTACGAAATCTGCCCGGCAGCGAATGCTGGCGAAGGTAAAGACGGCACATATCTTCACACGCCGCAAATGTTCAACCGTGACATTCAGAAGCATCACTACCTGCGCCCCATTCCACGCGGGCAGCTCGAAGCGATGGATATGACCGCCGCAGAAAAATCAGCCTACCAAAATCCCGGCTATCCGGAAGATTTTAAGGATTGACGAAATACGCATAACCCACTCAACGTGGCTAAAATTTAATGAGAACACCCCCTAACAGGCTTCAAAACCTTGTTAGGGGGTGTTTTTACCGGTATAGCGCAGAGGGGCTGCGCCGATTTCTATTCTTAGCTAAAGCTACGTGTACATATTCACAATTGCCTCGTACAGCTCCTGCTTTCCGCTGGTTTGCGCGGGCTCGCCCTTGGCCTTGGCGTAGGCCGCAACGTCCTCCAGCGACAGCTTTCCCTCCTCAAACTCCTTTCCTTTGCCTGCGTCAAACGAGGCGTAGCGGTCGTTCAGCATTTTTTTGTAGGGCGACTTTTCGAGGATGGCGGCGGCGCTCTCCAGCGCGCGCGCAAAAGCGTCCATGCCGGCAACGTGGGCAATAACGATGTCCTCCAAATCGGTGGAGCTGCGGCGCGTTTTTGCGTCAAAGTTGGTGCCGCCCACCAAGCCTCCGCTCTGCAAAATCACCAGCATTGCCTGCGTCAGCTCGTAGGCGTCGATGGGGAACTGGTCGGTGTCCCAGCCGTTTTGGTAGTCGCCGCGGTTGGCGTCGATGGAGCCCAGCAGGCCTGCGTCGGCGGCGCACTGCAGCTCGTGCTCAAAGGTGTGTCCGGCCAGCGTGGCGTGGTTCACCTCAATGTTGAGCTTAAAATCCTTGTCGAGCCCGTGGGCGCGCAGGAAGCCTATCACCGTTTCCGCGTCCACGTCGTACTGGTGCTTGGTGGGCTCCATGGGCTTGGGCTCAATGAGGAAAGTCCCCGTGAAGCCCTTTGCGCGTGCGTAGTCGCGCGCCTTGGCGAGGAGGGTTGCCAAGTGGTCTTTTTCGCGCTTCATCTGCGTATTCAGGAGCGTTGAGTAGCCCTCTCGCCCACCCCAGAACACGTAGCACTGCCCGCCCAGCTCGATGGTTGCGTCAATCGCATTTTTGATTTGCACGGCTGCGCGCGCCACCACGTCAAAGTCGGGGTTGGTGGCGGCGCCGTTCATGTAGCGCTTGTGGCTGAAAACGTTTGCCGTGCCCCACAGCAGCTTAACGCCCGCTTCGGCTTGCCGCTGCTTGGCGTAGGCAACAATCGCCTTTAGCCCCGCCTCGTACTCCTCCGCTGACTTGCCCTCGTCAACCAAGTCCACATCGTGGAAGCAGTAGTACTCAATGCCGATTTTTTGCATCAGCTCAAATCCCGCGTCCACGCGCTGCTTTGCCACCTCCAGCGCCGACGCGGCGCCCTGCGTCCACGGAAATGTTTTTGTTCCCTGCCCAAACGGGTCGCCGCCCTCGGCGCAGAGCGTGTGCCACCACGCCATGGAGAACTTAAACCAGTCCTTCATTTTGCGACCGTACACCACTTTTTCCGCATCGTAGTAGCGAAATGCCAGCGGATTTTTGCTGTTTTTTCCCTCAAACTTAATTTTTCCGATACCCGGAAAGTACTCTTTTTGTGCCATAATTTTTTTTGTTTTTTTTTGAATGAATAAAAATGTTGAATTTATATATGTAACGTTTGGTAAAAATTTCCGCTACTCGCCAACCGCCGATTTCCATCGCTCATAGGCCTCGCGGCTTGCCGCCACGCTTTTTTCGTCCGGCGTAACGGCCACCATTTTCTTCAGCGTAGCAAACGCGTCGGCTTCGCTCTTGTAAATTCCTGCGCCAATGCCCGCGCCGCGCGCCGCGCCAATGGAGCCGTCGGTGTTGTAGAGCTCAATGGTTGCGCCGGTGATGTTCGACAGGGTTTGGCGGAACACGGGGCTCAGGAACAGGTTGGCGTGCCCCGCGCGGATGGTTTTTGTTTCGATGCCCATGCCGTTCATAATGTCCATGCCGTAGCGGAAGGCAAACGCCACGCCCTCGTGCGCCGCCCGTATCAGGTGCGCCTTTCCGTGCCGGGCAAAGTTGAGGCCGCGGATGGAGCACCCCGGCTCGCGGTTGCAGAGCACGCGCTCCGCCCCGTTGCCAAAGGGGACAATGCTCACCCCGTCGCTGCCCACCGGCGCAGACGCCGCCAGCTCGTTCATGTCGGCGTAGCCGGCGCTTTCGGGGAGCAGGTGGCGCTTTATCCAAGCGTTGAGGATGGCCGTGCCGTTGATGCAGAGCAGCACGCCCACGCGCATTTGCCGGTCGCTGTGGTTGACGTGCGCAAACGAGTTTACGCGCGAGAGCTCATCGTACTTTGCCTCGCCGTTCACGCCGTACACCACGCCCGACGTTCCCGCCGTTGCCGCCACCTCGCCCGGGTGGAGCACGTTGAGCGAAAGCGCGTTGTTGGGCTGGTCGCCGGCGCGGTACGTTACCGGCGTTCCGGCGGCAAGCCCCAGCTCGCGGGCGGCGGCGTCGGTAACGTAGCCCTGCACGCCAAACGTGGGGACAATTTCCGGTATCAGCGCTGCGTCAAACCCAAAGTAGTCGTACAGGAACCGGGCGGGGCGGTTGTCGGCGAAATCCCACGCCACGCCTTCGGACAGGCCCGAGGCGGTGGTGCAGGCGCGCCCCGTGAGGCGCATGGCCGCGTAGTCGCCCGGCAGCATGTAGTGCTTTACGCGGGCGTAGCGCTGCGGCTCGTGCTCCTTTACCCACGCCAGCTTCGAGAGGGTGAAGTTGCCCGGCGAGTTGAGCAGCCTCAGCAGGCACTTCTCCTGCCCAAGCTCGTTGAGCGCCTTTTCGCCGTAGGGCGCCGCGCGGCTGTCGCACCAGATGATGGCGTCGCGGATGACCTCGTGGCGCTCGTCCACCAGCACCAGCCCGTGCATCTGGTAGGATATGCCGATGGCCTGCACCTCGCTGGGCTTCGCGTTTGCGGCGGCCATCACGGCCTGCACCGCCAGCTTGAGGTTTTCCCACCAGCGTTCGGGGCTTTGCTCCGCCCAGCCCAGCTTTACTGCCTTTATCTCCATTTCCTTTTGGGGGAAAAATGCGCCCGCAAGCGCCTCGCCGGTCTGGGCGTCCACCAAGCTCGCCTTTACGGACGAGCTGCCAATGTCAATTCCAAGAGTTTTCATGTTAGCACCTGTTTTTTTTGCTGTAAAATATCACCTCCCCACAAAGTTCAGCTTGAACGTTCCCTTGCTCTGCCGCTTGTAGAGCTTCCGGTCAAAGGTGTAGTACTGCGCCGGCTTGTGCGCCACGCCCTCCTCGCACTCGCCCACGGGCAGGATGTACTCGAGCGAGAGGATTTTTTTGCGGAAGTTGCGGTTGTCTATTTCCACGTCGAACACTATTTCGTAGAGCGTTTGCAGCTGCTTGAGGGTAAACTTTCGGGGCAAGAACTCAAAGGCGACGGGCTCCTGCTGAAAGAGGCGCAGGAGGTAGTCTATCGCCGTAACGAGTATTTTGTTGTGGTCGAGCGCGAGCTGCTTCACCGCGCCCATCTCCACCCATCGCCCGCCCTTGCGCCGGACGTACTCCATCAGCTTGTCGTCGAGCTTTACAAAGGCAAAAAACGCCACCGTGAGCACCCTCGAAATCGACACGCCGTAGTAGCTGTTTATCCACGTCAGCTCCTGCCCCTGCACGCGCTGCGGGTCAGAGAACACCTCCATTTGCTTGAGGTAGATGCTCCGCCCGCCTATCAGCTCGCGCATAACGCGGTTGGCTGCGCTGGGCAAATCTTCGGCGTCGGATATTAAGCTGCCCGGCAGCTTGAGGTCGGACATCTCCTCGCCGGAGGGCAGCGTGCGGCGGCGGCGCACCAAGAGCACGCGCAGGTTTGCACCGTCGAACCCAAAAACCGTGCAGTCAATAGAAATTGCCTGATTATCGTATGTTAAGTTGGGGTTGCCCATCCGGCATGTATTTTTGCAAAGGTAACCGATAACACCGTTATTGAGTACAGTAAGGCGTTTTTTACGCTAAGTAAATTTATCAATGCGCTAAAATAGAGATGATTAACCGCCATTTTTGGGGAGCCCGAAAAAGCTAAATATTACGGTATCTACTTTGTTGGGGAATTAAGAATTAGGAATTAGGAATGACGCGAAGCGTGTGCACAAAACCACGCTTCGCGCCATTAATCATTAATCATTAACCATTAATCATTAATCATTGACTTCGTAACATTTTTGTAGCAGCGGCGTAAAAAAACTGTAATATCTGCCCCGTATATTTGCTCAAAAATGAAGTGCGTAGCATGAAAAAGATGTTGAGGCGAGCCGCAGAGCGCGCTGTAGAAGGCTTGCTCACCCTGAGCGGGAGCGTTACAAGCCTTGCCATT
>JAITQP010000148.1 GCA_031288885.1 Prevotellaceae bacterium
CTATTTTTTGAGAAACAAATTTTTTATGTTTTTTTTACCAAGTTCACGCTCATTTTTTCGGCTATAAGGGAGGAGATGCTTTCGCGGAAGGCCGGCGCGGGAATTTTTTGTACCACCTCGTCGGCAAAGCCAAGCAACAGCAGCTGCTGCGCCTCAAGCAAGCCCACGCCGCGCGAGCGCAGGTAGAAGAGCGCCTCGCTGCTGAGCTGCCCCACGGTGGCGCCATGGCTACACTTAACGTCGTCGGCGTAGATTTCGAGCTGGGGCTGCACGTGGGCGCGGGCGGCTTCGCTCAGGAGCAGCGTTTTGCACGACTGGCGGGCGTCGGTGCGCTGGGCGTTCTGCGCCACCGTTACGCGCCCGTCAAAGCTTACCTCCGCGCTGCCGCCCACCACCTGCCGGAACAGCTGCTCGCTGCGGCACGCCGCGGCAACGTGGTTAACGGCAATGCTCGCCTGCCGCTTCTGCGAAAGGGCGGCGGCGCTGAAGCCAAAAATGCCGCACTCTGCGCGCTCGCCCAGCAAGTCCACGCGCACGCTTTGCTCCGTTTCGCCGTCCTCCAGCGCAAACAGGAAAAGGTTGACGCAGCTCTCCTCCGCCTGCGATACGCAGAGCTGCACGCTGCGGTAGCCTGCGTGCAGCAGCAGCAAATCCAGCCGCCCCTGCTGCAGCACCTCTATGCGCAAGCCTGACGGAATATCGCCCTGCGGCGCCAGCGCGAGCGCCTGCCCCGCGCCAACGCGCAAAATGTTGCCTCGTAGGTGGCGGGTAATATCGGCTTGAACTATGTTGATTGGCATGAAACTTTGTTTAGTGGCTGCCGTCAGCTCTTCTCCATCACCAAAATGGGCTTGTCGAACGTGTACTCCGTCATTTCGTCGGGCATGCTGACGGGGAGCAGCGAGTAAATGGTAAGCGTGTTGTCCTGTATTCTCCAGCCGTAAAAGTCGCCGTGCTGATCGTTGGAAAGGTATATCAGGTCTTCGGTTGAGTAGGTGTTGCAGCTGCCGTTGTAGCAGAGCGCGTAGCGCGTAAAGTCGGGGCTATGGGCCACGTAGCCGTTGCTGCGAAGCACAATGCGGTAGGGCTCGGCGGCGCTTGTTACCGTGTACGTTCCGGAAATCAGCGCTTGGTTGAGGAGCGTTGGGAACGCTTCGGGCGCTTCGGCATCTTCGGCAGGCGGCACGCGCTCCGGCGGCACCTTTACGTAGCGCCACGTCTCCGGCGAAAACCCGTTGCTGAGCACCAGCAGGCTATCGCCCACTATTTTGATAATCGCCTCCTCGTTTCCGTCCAAATCGGACACCTGCAAAGCGTCTCCCACGGGCAGGTAGGTGTAGGAGAGCGTTATCATATCCACCTGTCCGTTTAGCGCCAGCAGCGTGCAAGAATCTTGCCTGAAAAGAAGCTCCGTGTAGGGCGGATAATCCTTCAGCCGCCGTATTGATTTTGCTTGCGCAATCTGCTCCAGCACGTCAGAGCACACCCAGCTGCCCTCTATATTCTTCCCCACAACCTGCCGCACGGGTCTCGACGATGGTTTACAACCTGCCAATAGTAGCGTGCAGCAGCAGATGAGCAGCCAAATCTTATTTACTATCATTTTTTCCTGCGTTTAAGTTATTAGCCTGCTTACATTCTGGCTGATATTATTACCAAAAGTCGCTAATTATTTGGACATAAAAAAATCCAATTGCTCAGGTAAAAAGTTTTGCGTACTTTTGGGTGTTAGTAATTAATGAATTAAAACTTATCAACAGATAGTATGCAGCTTTTGGGAAAACATAAATGGCGCTGCTTTTCACTCGCGCTGCTTGCGCTCGCCGCGCGCTGCCAGCCGCAGGAGTTTGTTTCGGACAGCGCGGCAACGCTGCGCTTTTCGAGCGACACGCTGCGCTTCGACACCATCTTCTCGCCCTTGGGCTCCACCACGTTTTCGTGCAAGGTTTACAACACCGGCGACAAAAATTTGCTCTTTGACGAGGTGCGGCTGCGCGATGCGGACGCATCGCCGTTCCGCATGAACGTTGACGGGCGCGCGGGCTACAGCGTGGGCAACGTTAAGCTGGCAAGGAAAGATAGCCTTTTCATTTTTCTTGAGGTGAAGACAAGCAGCAAAACGCTTCTGCTCACCGACGCCGTGGTGTTTGTGGCGAACGGCGTGGAGCTGGCGAGCCGGCTCGAGGTGGTGGCCTACGGGCAAAACGCCGTGGTGCTTAACGGAGACACCACGCTGCGCGAAGACTACACGTTTACGGCCGACCAGCCCTACATCCTGAACGGCGTGGTAACGGTAGCGAGCAACGTAACCGTAACCGTTGCTGCCGGAGCAAAGCTGTACTTTGGCGCAAAGGCGGGCGTTGACGTGAGCGGCACGCTCGCGGCGCTGGGAACGCCGGAAAATCCCTGCGTATTCTCCTTTCCGCGCTACAGCGACCCGTGGTATAGCGACGCTGCGGGGCAGTGGAGGGGCGTTAGCATTTCCTCAGGCGGGCGTGCAGACGTGCGCCACGCACGGGTACGGGGAGCCGAGTGCGCCTTTGCGGTAGGCGATACGCTGGGCGAGGACGGCGGCGTGCAGCTGGCGCTGAGGAATTCGCTGGTGGAGTACGCCGACGTTGGGCTGCGGGTGAGCGGCGGCAAGGTCAACATCGACAACTGCCTCTTTGCCGGTCACCTCAGCAACGCTGCGCTGGTGGAGGGCGGCGGCTGCAACGTTTACCACTGCACCTTTGCCTCCGGCGCCTACCGCGGCGCGCTGGTTGCGCTGCAAAACTACCGCCTGCGCGAAAAGGGGAAGTTCAGCTACGACACCGTACCCGCGCCGCTGGAGGCGTACATCGCCAACAGCATTATCTACGGGAAGAATGCAAGCGAGCTTCGCGTGCGCGAGCAAAAGGGGCAGGCTGCCATGCGCTTTACGCTGGAGCGCTGTTTGGTGAAACTTGACGAGGGCTACGATTTGAGCGACCGCGAGCGTTACGCGGACGTTACAACCAACGACCCAATGTTTAGGGACGCCGCAAAAAATGATTTCCACCTATCGGAAAAATCGCCCGCCATCAACGCCGGATTGGACAGCATTGCGACGGAATACGCTGTAGACGCCGATGGATATGACCGGAAAATTTTACACGATACAAGCTTGGGGTGCTATGCGTACAGGCCGGAAAAATAGCGTAACCCTCCTTGCAGGCTTTTTGGGGGCGCTGCTGCTGTGCCTCCTTGCGCAGAACGTGGCCGCCCCTGCGCAGGTGCGACCGCGCGCCGCCGGAGACCTGCGGATAATGTTCTACAACCTCGAAAATTTTTTCTCGCCCTTTGCCGATAGCCTCAACCCGCAAAAGGAGTTTGCCGAAAACGCCCCGCGCCGCTGGACGTGGGAGCGCTTCACCAAAAAAACCACCGACATTTTCAAGGTCATTGTAGCGGTGGGTGGCGTTACTCCACCCGACCTGATTGGGGTGTGCGAGGTCGAAAACCGGTTTGTGCTCAACAGAATTACGCAGGAAACCCCGCTGGCAAAGTTTCCCTACGGCGTTGTCCACCACAACTCGCCCGATACGCGGGGGATAGACGTGGGGCTAATTTACAACAGGGAGACGTTTCAGCTGATGGGGAGCAAGTTTGTGGAGGTTACGCTCCCGAGCGGACGCGCCACGCGCGAAATCCTGCTGGCAAAAGGCGTGGTGAACGAGCTCGACACGCTGCACGTCGTGGTGTGCCACCTGCCCTCAAAGTACGGCGGCGAGGTGGCCTCCGAGGGCGGGCGCATGGCGGCTGCCGAGGCGCTGCGCCGCATGGCCGACTCTATCCTGACGGGCTCGCCCACCGCCAACCTCATTATCATGGGCGACTTTAACGACACCCCCGACAGCCGCTGCATCGCCGAAGGGCTGGGCGCCTCGACCAACCTCAACGGCGCTGCGCCCGACAGCCTCTACAACCTCGCCCTCCCGCTCCACAACGCCGACGTGGGCAGCATAAAGTTTCAGGGGAAGTGGGAGCTGATTGACCTGTTTTTTGTGTCGGGGAATTTGCTCAACAAAAATTCGCCGATATACTGCCTGCCGACGGACTACTACATTTTCTCCATGCCCTTTCTGCTTGAGCCGGACGACGCCTACACCGGCAGCAAGCCCCGCCGCACCTACAACGGCTTCCGCTACGCGGGCGGCGTCAGCGACCACCTGCCGGCAGCGCTGGATGTGCGAAAAGGGTATTAAGGGGTTGGATGGCGTTTTGAAAATCGCTACCTTTGCCTGCTTTTTAGGCGACACGCGGCGTGGTTGCATGCATTGCATCCGGCACGCTTTGCGCCATTTTCAATTTTCAACGTTCAACTCTATGTACAAACCCCAACTTCGAGATGTTCAAAAAGCCCGCCAGCGCATTAGCAGCGTAGTGGCGCACACGCCGCTGGCGCAAAACGTGGCGCTGAGCGAGCAGTACTCCGCCACCATCCTGCTCAAGCGGGAAGACCTGCAACGGGTGCGCTCCTACAAAATTCGCGGCGCGTACAACAAGATTGCCTCGCTGACAAAGCCGCAGCTGGCCGCCGGCGTGGTGTGCGCCAGCGCGGGAAACCACGCGCAGGGCGTAGCCTTTGCCTGCAACGCGCTGAACATTCGCGGCGCCATCTTCATGCCCACGCCCACGCCTAACCAAAAGGTAAAGCAGGTGAAAATGTTTGGCAAGGATAACATCGAAATTATTTTGACGGGCGACACCTTTGACGACGCCTTTGCCTGCGCCGTGAAGTACTGCGACGAGCACAAGCGCACGTTCATTCACCCCTTCAACGACGAAAAGGTGATAGAGGGGCAGGCTACGGTGGGGCTCGACATCCTGAACGACGCCAGCCAGCCCATCGACTACCTGTTTATCCCCATTGGCGGCGGCGGGCTCGCGGCGGGCGTGGGGAGCGTTTTCAGAACCATCAGCCCCGACACCAAGATTATCGGCGTGGAGCCGGTGGGCGCAGCCTCCATGAAGGCCTCGCTGGACGCAGGAAGCATTGTAACGCTCGCGGAAATTGACACCTTTGCGGACGGCGTAGCCGTGCGGCGCGTGGGCGAGCTGACCTTCAACATTTGCAGGGAAACGCTTGACGACGTTGTGCTGGTGCCCGAGGGGAAAATTTGCTCCACCATCCTGCAGCTCTACAACGAAAGCGCCATCGTGGTGGAGCCTGCGGGCGGCATAGCCATTTCCGCGCTGGACTTTTACAGGGATAAAATAAAGGGCAAAACCGTGGCGTGCGTGGTGAGCGGCAGCAACAACGACATCACGCGGCTGGAGGAAATTAAGGAGCGCTCGCTGCTGTACGAGGGGCTGAAGCACTACTTTGTGCTGCGCTTTCCGCAGCGCGCCGGAGCCCTGCGCGAGTTCCTCGACCACGTGCTCGGCCCCTCCGACGACATTACGCACTTTGAGTACAAGAAAAAGCACTCCCGCGAAAAGGGCCCCGTGGTCATCGGCATTGAGCTGCGCCAAAAGGAGGACTTTGAGGGGCTGATTGCCCGCATGAAAGCGCGCGGCATAGTGTACGAGTACCTCAACGAAAAGCCGGATTTGTTTCAGTTTTTGCTGTAAGCTGCGCGCTTAGGCTACAAAATCTGCCCGAAAGGCAGGACTTTTAAGGCTTAGAAG
>JAITQP010000176.1 GCA_031288885.1 Prevotellaceae bacterium
TATTCTCCTTTTTGGGCTTAGCCACGCGGGAGGAGCCGGTGAACGGGCGCGGGCGCATCGACGTTACGCTGAGCCAAGATGACCAGTCGCTCGACGAAGTGGTGGTGATTGGCTACGGCGTGCAGCGGCGCGAAGCCGTGACGGGCTCGGTGGCCTCCATTGGCGGCGAAAGCATGCGCGCCGTGCAGGCAACCAACTTTACCCAGTCCCTGCAGGGGCGCGTGGCGGGCGTGGAGATGACGCAAACCTCCTCCAAGCCGGGCGCGGGGATGCAAATCCGCATCCGCGGTACGCGCTCGCTCACGGCCAGCAACGACCCGCTGATTGTGCTCGATGGTATCCCCTTTGCGGGAACGGTTAACGACATCGACCCCGCCTCCATCAAGAGCATAGACATCCTGAAGGACGCCTCCGCAACGGCCATCTACGGCTCGCGCGGCGCCAACGGCGTGATTATGATTACCACCAACCGCGGCACCGCCGGGCAGGCGGTGCAGGTAAGCTACAACGGGTACTACGGCGTGAAGTCGTTTATAAGGTACCCCATGATGGACGGGGGTGAATTTGTAAAGCTCCGCGCGGAAGCCGCAAGGACGATTGACGAGCTGAAGTCCTCCACCGCCAAGTACGGCCATACCGTTGATACGCGCGACGATGTAAACACCGATTGGCAAGACTTGTATTTCCGGCAGGGCGTGGTGACCAGCCACGACGTGAGCGTTGCCAAGGGCACTGAAAAGGGCAGCTACGTTTTTGGCGGCTCGTTTTTTAAGGAGCAGTCGGCGGTGCCCACGCAGCAGTACACCCGCATTTCGCTGCGCACGGCCATTGACCAGTCGGTGGGGAAGTACCTCCGCTTTGGGCTGACCTCAAACAACGCCTACGGGCTGTCAGAGGGTAACCAGATAGACGCAGGCAATGTGCTGTTTACCCCGCCTGTGGCAGACCCCTACGACGACAACGGAAAGCTGAAAAGAGCTGTTGCAGGGTCATCGACGGAAACGTACAGAGTTTGGACAAAGGAAACGCTCGAAGATGCAAAAGACCTATACCTGAGCGAAACCAAAGCCTTAGCCTCGTACAACAACCTCTACGGCGAGCTGCTAATCCCGCGCGTGGAGGGCTTGAGCTACCGCATCAACCTTGGCCTGAACATCCGGATGACCACCGGCGGAAGCTTCACGGGAATAGGCGTAACCAGCGCCACCGACCCCAACGCTCCCTCGTCGACCTCCATCAGCAACTCCCTCACCACCGGCTGGACGGTGGAGAACCTGCTGAACTACGACCGCACCTTTGCCGGCGTGCACCACGTGAACGCCGTGGCAATGTACTCCGCCGAGCAAAACCACTACAACAGCTCGGAGGTGGGCGTTAGGACTTTACCTATTGACTACCTCCAGTACTACAACCTTGGCTACGGAGAGGGCGAAATAACGATTGACAAGGACAACCAGAGCTACTCCCTCACGGGCCTGCTATCGTACATGGGGCGCGTGATGTACGACTACGACGACCGCTACATGGTGAGCCTTGCCCTTCGCTCCGACGCCTCCTCGCGGCTGGCTGAAGGGCGCAAGTGGCATACCTACCCCGCCGTTTCGGCCGGATGGAACCTGCACCGCGAAAGCTTCATGTCCGACGTGAGCTGGCTCAGCGCGCTAAAGCTGCGCGTGGGCTACGGCGAAACCTCCAACCAAGCGGTTGACGCCTACAAAACGCTCGGCGTGCTCAACCCGCGCTTCTACAACTTTGGCGAGCTCTCCAACGGATACAGTACCGGCTACTACGTTTCCGAGCTGCGCAACGAAGAGCTGGGCTGGGAGTATACCGAAACGTGGAACTTTGGCGTGGACTTCTCCGTGCTCAACAGGCGGCTCTCCGGTAGCATTGAGTACTACCGCCAGCACACCAAAGACATCCTGCTGAGCTTAAACCTGCCCAGCACCACCGCCGTGCCCAGCTACATGGCAAACATTGGCGAAACCAAAAACAACGGCGTTGAGCTTTCGCTCAACGGCGTAATCCTCGACAACTTCAACGGATTTACGTGGGAAGCCGGCGTGAACCTCTACGCCAACCGCAACGAGCTCGTAGCCCTCGCCTCCGGACAGGAGAAAAACGAAGGTAATTGGTGGTTTGTGGGGCACCCCATCAACGTAATCTACGACTACAAGAACATCGGCATTTGGCAGGAGGGCGACCCCCACCTCAAGGTGCTGGAGCCGGGCGGAAACGTGGGGATGGTTAAGGTGGAGTACACCGGCGACTACAAGGACGACGGAACGCCGGTAAGGGCTATTGGCGCCGACGACCGGCAGGTGCTCGAAATTGACCCCGACTTTCAGGGAGGCTTCAACACCCGCCTTGCCTACAAGGGATTTGACCTGAGCGTAGTAGGCTCGTTCAAGAGCGGCGGTATCCTCATATCCACCCTCTACGGCGGCACGAGCTACCTCAACAACCTGAACGGACGGCGCGGAAACGTGGACGTGGACTACTGGACGCCCGAAAACACCGGCGCAAAATACCCCCGACCCGGCGGCATCCTCTCCGGCGACAACCCCAAGTACATTAGCACCCTCGGGTACTTCGACGCGTCGTACCTTAAGGTGCGCGCCATTACGCTGGGCTACGACGTTAACCGGAAGTGGCTGCAAAACGTGGGCGTGAGCAGGCTCAGGCTGTACGCCACCGTGCAAAATCCGCTGGTGATGTTCTCGCCCTACCACAGCGAATCGGGGCTGGACCCGGAGCCAAACTCGTTTGGCGACGAAAATCAATCCGTGAGAACCCAGATACAAAGCCGCCTGCCCGTTGTGGCCTACAACACGCCCTCTACGCGCAGCTATTTATTTGGTCTAAGTTTAACTTTCTAATACATAAAAAATCATGAAAAAGATAAGTAAAGTAATAACGGCGCTCACCCTCATTTTTGCCATGGGGTGCACCGACATTCTGGAGGAAACGCCCCGCGGTATCGTGGTCTTTGAGCCGGAATTTTTTGAAACGGAAGCAGGCGTAATCCGCAGCCTGACGGGGCTGTACGCAGGCCTGCGCAGGGTGTACGGAGAACCCTACTACTACAACGCCTGCGAAACCGGCACCGACGAGTACACCTACGGCTCGCAGGCCGACGCCAACTTCAAGTCGGCAGACCTCTGCGGCATGGGCATTCCGGACGCCTCCAACAGCCGCTTCGACAGGCTGTGGGATGCTGCCTACGGCGCCATCAACTCCGCCACCGGAGTTATCGAAAACGGCCCGGCAGCCGGCATAAACCCGGCGCTCGTTGCCGAGGCGCAGTTTTTTCGCGGCTTCTACTACTTTCTGCTGGCGCAGACCTTTGGCGGCGTGCCCCTCGACTTTGGCGGCGGCGAGCTGAAGTTTAACACAAGCCCCACCCGCCTTAGCACCCGCAACACGGTGCCGGAGGTGTACTGCAAGTCGGTATTCCCCGATTTGGAGGCTGCCGTGCAAAATTTGCCCGACAACCCCCGCTGGACAGGAACGGTCTCCAAAAACGCGGCGCGCCTCATCCTGTCCAGAGCCTACCTCACCTTTGGCTGGTGGCTCGAAAATCCGGAGAGCATCCCCACCTACCCAACGTGCGACCGCAAGGGCATTGGCAGCTACGACCTCACCAAAGACCAGTGCTTCCAGAAAGCCTACGACGTGGCGGTTGCGGCTATCGACAACCCGGGCCCCCACAGGCTGCAGGAAACTTTCTACGACGTAAACCTTGCCACCAACGACCGCAACAGCGAAATAATGCTCTGGGCAGACCACACGGAGAACAGCGCCAAGTACAGCGAGAGCAACGTTACCGGGTGGGACGGCGGCGACGGGCAAAACCAAGCCGTGTGGATGGTTACGTGGTACTTCCAGTCCGTTACGAGCAGCAGCAGCAGCACCGCTCCCGGCACGTGGAATGCAGCGCCGTTCTTCCGTACCGTGCTGGCAGGGCAATCGTTCAGCCGCATGTGGTCGCGCATGGCTACGCCAAGAGAGGTCTTTTCAAAAACGTTTACCGACAAAACGAAAGACTCCCGCTTTGACGGAACGTTCGTTACCACCTACCGCGGAACGTGGAATTTAGGCAACACCGCCTACAAAAACAGCACGCTCTACAACGCCAACCTCCTGCCCATAAATCCCGGAGACTCGGCGGTTTCTTTCTTGGCAACCGACCCGGGCGGGATTGACTACTCCAACGCCACCTACAAAAGCGGCATGGGGCTTGGAAATCTGGCAGGCAGAGCCGACTGGGTGATGCCGTTAGACAAAATCTCGCGCACCGTATTCCCCGGGCTGTGGAAGCTGGGAGCCTACCGCAGAACGCAGGACTACAACGACGATAAGGTGGCCAGCTCGCGCCCGTTCAACATCCTGAAGTTTTCGGAGTTTTACCTCTTAGCCGCCGAGGCCGCCGTAAAAGGCGCTACGCCGCAAAGCGGTAGGAGCGCACGGGAGCTGATTAACGTCATCCGTGAGCGCGCCGGAAAGTGGAAGTTCTGCAACGCCGCCAACGCCGCCAAAACGGACGACTACAGCAGCGACCTGACCAGCGAAACGCCCGCCGACGTCACCATCAACTTCATCCTCGACGAGCGCTCGCGCGAGTACTTCGGCGAAGGCTACCGCTGGCACGACTTGGCGCGCACCCAGAAGTGGGCGGAGTACGCCGGTGAGTACAGCATTTGCGCCAAAGCCGGCGACAACACCCCCACAACGGTAACGCGCGACCTGAAGACGTTAGGCGATGGGCACAAGTACCTCTACCTGCGCCCCGTCCCCACCAGCCAGCTGGACAACATGGACGGCGACGACGCCTACAAGGCCAGCTACCAAAACCCGGGGTACAACTAACCGAGCTAAAAATTGATAATTAGAAATGGGGCTGACGCAAGAAAGCCCCATTTTTGTTCTGATTTTAACAAATGATTTCGTGCATTAATCAGCTGAAAATCAACTATAAAAATGCCTTACTTAGCGTAAAAAAGAGGTGTCGTTGCATTTTATCAAATTATTTTTGGAACTTTGGCGCACTTAATGAAATGCAGATTTTCAAATCACGCTGCAGCTCAAAATTTAGCAACCATGAAACCCACTACAACACTCTTTGTTTTCCTCCTGTGTGCAGCGCTTTTGCCTGCACAGGTGCGCTTGCCGCAGCTGGTGAGCGATAATTTGATGCTGCAGCGCGATGCTCCCGCCACGCTGTGGGGCTGGGCGTCGCCCGGGGAGGCGGTCAGCGTAGCGCTCCAAAAGTCCACCTATGCCGCCGTGGCGGACGGCGACGGGCGCTGGGAAGTTCAGCTTCCGCCGCAAAAGGCCGGAGGCCCGTACGACGTTACCGTTAGGGCAAGCAACACGGTCGTCATCCGCAACGTTTTGTTTGGCGACGTGTGGCTCTGCTCCGGTCAGTCCAACATGGAAACGCCCGTTTCGCGGGTGATGACCCTGTTTGGCGACGAAATCCGCTCGTACTCCAACCCCAACATCCGCTACGTCAAAATCCCGCTGGCGTACAACTTCCACGCCCCCCAAGCCGACGTTGCGCCGTGCTCGTGGGTGGAGGTCACGCCCAAAACGGCGGGGGATTTTTCGGCGGTAGCCTACTTCTTTGCCAAGGAAATGTACGCGCAGACGGGCGTTCCCGTGGGTGTTATCAGCTCCAGCGTGGGGGGCTCCCCCGCCGAGGCGTGGGTGAGCGAGGCGGCGCTGCAGCCCTTTCCCGCCATGCTGAACGACATGCGCATTTGCCGGTCGGACGAGTTTGTAGCGGACATGCAGCGGCTGGGGTCGCTGCCCGGTCGCCGCTGGCACGAGGTGCTGAGCGAGCAGGACAGAGGCCTGCGCGAGCGGTGGGCGCTGCCCGAGTACAACGACAGCGCGTGGCAAACCACCGACCTGCTCAACAGCCGCTGGGGGCGCAAGGGCTCTCGCCCCGCCAACGGCGCGCACTGGTTTCGCCGCGAGGTGGAAATCCCCGCAGGCTACGAAGCCCAACCCGCCACGCTGTACATGGGCACCATTGTGAACTCGGACGAGGTGTTTGTCAACGGTCAATCCGTTGGGACAACGGGCTACCAGTACCCTCCGCGCATTTACCCGCTCCCCGTGGGGACGCTAAAGGCGGGCAAAAACCTTATCGCCGTGCGGTTGGTGAGCGCTGGCGGTTTTCCTGAATTTGTGCCCGACAAGCCCTACAAGATTGCTTTTTCCGGCGGCGAGGTAAGCCTCACGGGCGAGTGGAGGTACAACACCGGCGCGCTGATGCCGCCTGCGTCGGGCGGCGGCGTCGCTTTCCAGTACAAGCCCGTTGGGCTATACAACGCTATGGTTGCGCCGCTGAAAAACCACGCCGTGAAGGGTGTGCTCTGGTATCAGGGCGAGTCGAACACCGGCAGGGTGGACGAATACTACGACCTGATGTCCGCCCTGATAGGCGACTGGCGCCGCATTTGGGGGCAGGAGCTGCCGTTTTTCATTGTGCAGCTGCCCAACTTCATGGAGCCTGCGCTGCTCCAGCAAAACAGCGGCTGGGCCGGGCTGCGCGACGTGCAGCGCAGGCTCTCCCAAGAGCTCCCGCGCACGGCGCTCGCCGTCACCATCGACTTGGGCGAGTGGAACGATATTCACCCGCTCAACAAAAAGGACGTGGGGAAGCGGCTCGCGCTGCAAGCCCAAAAGCTGGTTTACGGCAAAAATATCGTGAGCGAGGGACCTGCGTACGCATCCTGCGAGCGGCAGGGGAGCAAAATCGTCCTTTCGTTTAAGGAGAATACCGGCGACTTGGCGGCGGTGGACGAGCTGAGAGGGTTTGCGGTGGCCGGCGCCGACGGCGTTTTCCGTTTGGCAAAGGCCGCCATCAGCGGGCGCAAGGTTACGGTGTGGCACGATGAGGTCGCCGAGCCCGTTGCCGTTCGCTACGCGTGGGCAAACAACCCCGAGGGCGCAAACCTGAGAAACAAATCGGGGCTTCCGGCAAGCCCGTTTGAATTAAGAATTAGGAATTAAAACCATTAACCACTAAAACTAAAAGCAACATGCATCATGAAAACATTTCTAACAACAATAGCAGGATTGCTGACGCTGGCAGGAGTTGTTTCCTGCGGAGAAGATAACGATAACTGCTCCTGTGGGGAAAGCAATACCCCCATTGCGTTGGCGGGTACAAGGTGGAAGCTTGCGGGTATTGTGGACGTCAAAACATGTAAGTTGAGAGAACTTGAACCGAAAGATTGCGAAACCTGCTACACGCTTGAGTTTAATACGGACAGTACGGCAACGGGGAAATCTGTGGCAAATATTACACGTCTTTACCTTTTGCCAGAACCTCTTATGGGCATCGCTACAATGGTTTATGACGAAGAGGTTGGCAATGTTCGACTATACTATGATGCAATGAAAACAATAAGTTCATGTGTTGGCACAAAAAGTGAGCTGAAGCTCTGCGATAACGAAAGGAACAACTATTTGCTTTTTACGAGAAGAGACAGCTTAGGATTTGATTTCTCTCCTTGGGCTTTATCGTTCCAATAAATTAATGCAGCCATGAAAAAGATTACTCTCAACGTAACAGCAATGCTGCTGAAGCACTTGGCTACATTATTAACCCTGCTCTTTTGGGCAGCCGTCGCCAACAGCGCAACGTTCACCAACCCCGTCATCTACGCCGACGTTCCCGACCCGGACGTGGTTAGGGTAGGGAGCGACTTTTACATGGTGAGTACCACCATGCACCTCATGCCCGGCGCGCCAATTATGAAATCCAAAGACCTCGTGAGCTGGGAAATCATCGGCTACGTGTTTGACGAAATAACGGACAGCCCGCTCTACGACCTCGAGGGCGGCAACGTTTACGGACAGGGGCAGTGGGCGTCGTCGCTGCGGTACCACAGGGGCAAGTTCTACGTGTTCTTTGCCACCAACCGTCCGCAGAAGTCGTACCTCTACGCGGCGGAAAACCCAGCGGGCAAGTGGGAAAAAGTGGGCGAGTTTGACCGGAGCTACCACGACGCCTCGCTCCTGTTTGACGACGACGGTAGCGTATATCTGGCAAGCGGCAGCGGCAACATCCGGATAACGGAGCTGAGGAGCGACCTCTCCGGCGTAAAGGAAGACGGCCTCCACACAAGCATTATCAACGGCCAAGAGCAGGGCTACGCGGGGCTGTTCGAGGGAACGCATCTGTGCAAATACAACGGCAAGTACTATGTTTTTATAATCTGGTGGCCGCGCGGCGGAATACGCACCCAGCTATGCTTTCGCTCCAGCCGCATAGCGGGGCCTTACGAATCGAAAGCTATTCTGTCGGATACGCTCGGCCTGTACGGTCGGGGCGTGGCGCAGGGCGGCGTGGTAGATACGGAGGATGGGCGCTGGTACG
The DNA here is from genome assembly GCA_031288885.1 of Prevotellaceae bacterium. Classification (GTDB taxonomy): domain Bacteria; phylum Bacteroidota; class Bacteroidia; order Bacteroidales; family UBA932; genus JAITMY01. The sequence continues at coordinate 8,396 of JAITQP010000176.1, forward strand.
GCTTCCTCTTTCAAGACCACGGCGCGGTGGGGCGCGTTCCCGTGCTGCTGCCCTGCCGCTGGGTGGACGGCTGGCCGATGCTGGGCGACGAAAACGGCAGAACGCCCAGGGTTATGGAAAAGCCGATGCAGGGCTACGCCGTCGCGCCGCTGCTGGTGAGCGACGGCTTTGATGCACCACCGCTGGGGCTAACTTGGCAGTGGAACCACAACCCCGACAACCGCCTGTGGTCGCTCACCGAACGTCCGGGCTACCTGCGGCTCAGGACGGGAAAGGTGGTGGGGAGCATTTTTGAGGCGCGCAACACCCTTTCGCAGCGCGCCGAGGGGGAGCGGTGCAGCGGAGTGGTTGCGATGGACGTTGCGCACATGCGTAACGGCGATGTGGCAGGCTTAGGAGCCTTTTGCGCCGAGCCCGGGCTTATCTCGGTGGCCATGAAGAATAACCAAAAATCTATCGTGATGACCAACCGCGGCGAGGTGAAAGCCCAAGCGCCGCTGACGACCGACGTTGTCTATCTGCGCACGGACTGCGACTTCGGCACGGACAGGGCTACATTTCGCTACAGCCTCGACCAAAAAAGCTGGACGCCGCTCGGCACGGAGTTTAGGATGATATACAACCTTGTACACTTCATGGGCAACCGCATAGCCATTTACTGCTACGCCACCGAAGCTCCGGGAGGATACGTAGATGTTGATTTTTTTGAGAGAAGATGAATTATTAACCAAAAAACAAAAAAAACGATGAGACATTTAACTACACTATTAGCCCTGCTAATTGGGGCAACAAGCCTGCTTGGGCAGGAGAAGTTCGTCTTTACGGAGGGCGAAAGCGCATGGTTTCCGCTGGTGAAAGACGGCAAACCGGCATCCGTCCTCGCGGACGAGGGCGACTACAAGGGCGTGCTTCGGGCGGTGAACGACCTGAAGGACGACTTCCGCAGGGTGACGGGCAGCGCGCCCGCCCACGGCAACCCCTACGCCGTTATCGTGGGGACGGCGGGGAAGTCGGCGGCTATCGACCGGCTGGTGCAGGAGGGGAAAATTGACGCTAACGCGCTGCGCGGCAAGCGCGAGGCGTACCTCATCCGCGTGGTGGCAAACCCCGCTGAGGGCGTAGCGTCTGCCTTGGTGGTTGCCGGAAGCGACAAGCGCGGGACAATCTACGGCGTTTACGAGCTGTCGCAGCAAATGGGCGTGTCGCCGTGGTACTGGTGGGCGGATGTGCCGGTGGCGCATCAGGACAACCTGTACGTCAAGCCCAACGGCGTATATACCGACGGCGAGCCCGCCGTGCGCTACCGCGGCATCTTTATTAACGACGAAGCGCCCGCGTTTCAGGGCTGGTGCGTGGAGAAGTTTGGCGGCGTGAACTCAAAAATGTACGAGCACATGTTTGAGCTGATACTTCGCCTAAAGGGCAACTTTCTGTGGCCTGCCATGTGGGGCAACGCCCTTTACCACGACGACCCCCGCAGCGGCGCGCTGGCGGACGAAATGGGCGTTGTGCTCGGCACGTCGCACCACGAGCCGATGGGGCGCGCCCACGAGGAGTGGAGGTACTACGGCAAGGGCGCGTGGGACTACTCCAAAAACCCAAAGGAGCTGCAGGAGTTCTGGCGCGGCGGCATGGAGCGGATGAAGGATTTTGAGACCGTCGTAACCGTGGGCATGCGCGGCGACGGCGACGAGCCCATGAGCGAAGGCGCCAACATTGCCCTGCTCCAGCGCATCGTAAAAGACCAGCGCAGCATCATTGCCAAGGTAACGGGGCGGAAAGCCGAAGAGCGTCCGCAGGCGTGGGCGCTGTATAAGGAGGTGCAGGACTACTACGACAAGGGTATGCGCGTCCCCGACGACGTTACGCTGCTGCTCTGCGACGACAACTGGGGCAACGTGCGCAAGCTGCCCGACCCCAGCGCCCCCAAGCGCAAGGGCGGATACGGAATGTACTACCACTTTGACTACGTTGGCGCCCCGCGAAACTACAAGTGGATTAACGTAACGCAAATCCAGCGCACGTGGGAGCAAATGAACCTCACCTACGCGCACGGCGTGGACAGGCTGTGGGTGGTTAACGTGGGCGACCTGAAGCCGATGGAGTACCCCATCTCCTTCTTCCTCGACATGGCGTGGAGACCCGAACGCTTCACCGCGCAAAACATTGCGGCATGGACGGAGGCGTGGGTAGCGCAGCAATTCGGCAAAAAATACGCTGCGGAAATTGCCCAAATGCTGGATTTATATACGAAATACAACAGCCGCGTAACGCCGGAGCTGCTCAACGATAAAACTTTCAGCTTAGACAGCTACAACGAATTTGAGACCGCGCTCAGCGGCTACAAAGACCTTGCGCTCGCCGCCCTCCGCCTCTACAACCTCCTCCCCGCCGAGTACCGCGACGCTTTCGACGAGCTGGTACTATTTCCCATCAACGGCATGTGCAACCTCTACGAAATGTACTACGCCTTGGCGCTGAACAAAAAGTACGCCGCCGCCAACGACCTGCGGGCAAACGCCTGCGCCGAAAAGGTGAAGGAGTGCTTTGCGCGCGACTCCATCCTCACCCTGCACTATAACCGAGATATTGCCGGCGGCAAGTGGGCGCACCAGATGGATCAGGTGCGCATTGGCTACACCATATGGAACGACCCGCCCCGTAACATCCTGCCGAAGCTGGAGTACGTGCACCGCGAGGAGCCTGCGGAAAAGCGGTTTGCGGAGGGCAGCGGCTACATCTCCATCGAAGCGTGCGACTTTGCGCGCGCGCAGGGCACGGGAAGCATCCGCTGGGAGGTTATCCCCGGCTTGGGGAAAACGAAGTCCTCCGTGAGCACGTTCCCGCAAAACGCCTACCCGACGGACAGCGACGCGGTTTACCTCGAGTACGACCTGCAAACGTCCTCCTCCGGCGAGGCTGAGGTGCAGGTTTGGCTTGCGCCAACGCTAAACTTCAACGCCAACAAAGGCCTGCGCTACGCCCTTTCGGTGGACGGCGGCAGGGAGGAAATCGTGAACTTCAACGGGCACTACGACGGGTCGCTCGGCAGGTGGCAGGGCGAGCGCATTATCAGGGCGTCCACCACGGTGCCGGTGGGCGACGCGGGCAACCACACGCTGCGCCTGCGCGCGCTCGAACCGGGGATTGTGCTCCAAAAAATTATCCTCAACTTTGGCGGGCTGAAGCCCAGCTACCTCGGCGCACCGGCAAGCGAGTACGTTAACCACAGCATTAACCACAAAAACTAAAACAGCATGAGCACAACCACCACCTCAACAACGGAAGCCAAGGGCTTCTACAAGCTCTCGTGGCTTGAGCGCATAGCCTTTGGCTCGGGCGACATGGCGCAAAACTTCATCTACCAAACGGTAACCACCTACCTGCTGTTCTTCTACACCAACGTTTACGGGCTAAACCCCGCCATTGCCGCCGCCATGTTTCTTGGCGTGCGCATCATCGACGCCATTTGGGATCCGGTGGTGGGCGCGCTTATCGACATGCGCTCCACCCGCTTTGGCAAGTACCGCGGCTGGCTGCTCATCATGGCGCTGCCGCTCACCGTGCTGATGGTGGCGTGCTTCATTGTCCCCAATTTTGGCGAAACGGGCAAGGTAGTCTACGCCTGCGCTACCTACGTGGCGCTCTCCATTGTTTACACCACCGTCAACGTGCCCTTTGGCGCGCTCAACGCCGCCCTCACCCGCGACCAGCACGAGGTTACCATTCTCACCACCACCCGCATGTGGTTAGTCAACGTGGCGCAGGTGGCCATCACCTACGGCGTGCCCACCATCGTGATTGCCTTTGCCGGCACCATGAACTCCCCCGAAGCCCGCGGCGGATGGCTGCTCACCATTGTCATCTACGGCGTGGTGGGGCTGGCCGCCCTCCTCTTTTCCTTTGCGGGAACGCGCGAGCGCGTGGTCATCTCAAAGGAAGATCAGGCAAAGGTAAAGTTCACCGACCTGTTCACGGAGGTGGTGCGCAACAGACCTCTGCGCATCATTTCGTTTATGTTCATCACGGCGTTTGCCATCATGGCCATCACCAACTCGGCGGCCACCTACTTTGTGAAGTACAACCTCGGCAGCGAAAGCCTCGTGGGCTACTACAACGTCATCTCCGCGCTGCCCGCGCTGTTCATCCTGCCCTTTATGCCGCTGCTCCGCAAAAAGCTCGGCAAAAAGGGGCTGCTCTACCTCTCGCTCGCCGTGTCGTTTGTGGGGTTTGTGGGGCTGTTTGTTCTCCCCGCAGGCAACGTGCCGCTAATATTCGCCGCGCAATTTGTGCGCTCCGTTGGCTTTGGCGTGGTGGGCGCGTTCATCTGGTCGCTCATCCCCGAGGCCATCACCTACGGGGAGTGGCAAACCGGCAAGCGCATTTCGGGCATCGCCAACGCGCTCATCGGGTTTTTCTTCAAGTTTGGCTTGGCGCTGGGCGGCTTCGTGCCGGGCATTGTGCTTTCGCTAACCGGCTTCAGCCCCGACCTCGACGCACAAAGCTCCGCCGCCCTGCTCGGCATCCGCGCGCTGCTGGCCGCGCTGCCCGCCCTGCTCGTTGTCCTCCTCGCCTTTATCGTATCGCGCTACAACCTCACCGACGAGCAGCTGGTGACCTACGGAAAGGAAATTGAAGAGCGCGGAAGCTGAAAAATTCTGTAAATCATTCACTATTTTGCAACCAACAATTTTTTTTAAACCATGAAAACATCAACAACAACACTCTGCGCGGGCATTTTAGCCCTGTCCGTGACCGGATGCGCAGGGACGCACGGCGAACGCAGCGCGCTAAGGGACGCGCTGAAGGATAAGTTCTACATCGGCACGGCGCTAAGCGTGGCGCAGCTCACGGGGGGCGATACCCTCTCGGAGCGCGTGGCGCGCGAACATTTTTCGGCCATCGTCCCCGAAAACTGCATGAAGAGCATGTTCCTGCAGCCCCGCGAGGGCGAGTTCTTTTTTGACGAAGCCGACAAGTTTGTGGCGTGGGGCGAGGCAAACAACATGTGGATTACGGGGCACTGCCTCGTGTGGCACTCGCAGGCGCCCCGGTGGCTGTGCGTGGATGAGCAGGGCAACAACGTGTCGCCCGAAACGCTTACCGAACGCCTGAAAAGCCACATCACCACCGTGGTGACGCGCTACAAGGGGCGCATCAAGGGCTGGGACGTGGTCAACGAGGCGATACTGGAGGACGGCTCGTGGCGCAAGAGCAAGTTTTACGAAATACTTGGCGAGGAGTTCATCCCGCTGGCGTTCCAGCTTGCCCACGACGCCGACCCCGACGCGGAGCTCTACTACAACGACTACTCCATGGCGCTTGAGGGAAAGCGCAGCGCGGTGGTGCAGCTCGTAAAAACGCTCAAGGAGCGCGGGCTGCGCATCGACGCGGTGGGCATGCAGGGGCACATCGGGATGGACTACCCCGCCGTTGAGGAGTTTGAAAAGAGCCTGCTCGCCTTTGCCGAGGTCGGCGTAAAGGTGATGATTACGGAGCTCGACCTCACGGTGCTGCCCTCGCCCCGCCCCAACGTGGGCGCGGCGGTGGAAACCAGCTTTGAATACCAGCAGGAGCTCAACCCCTACGTGGGCGGGCTGCCCGACAGCGTGACCGCAGCGTGGACAAGCCGCATGGCCGATTTCTTCCGCCTCTTCCTGAAGCATCAGGACAAGATAACCCGCGTAACCCTCTGGGGCGTGTGCGATGACGACTCGTGGCGCAACGACTGGCCTGTCCCCGGACGCACCGACTACGCCCTGCTCTTTGACCGCAACGGAAACCCCAAACCGGTGGTGGAGGAAATCAGGAGAATTACGAATTACGAATTAGGAATTACGAATTAGCTTCGCGTCATTGCGAGCGAAGCAATCCAGACATAATCCAGACATAATCCAGACATAATTAATCCAGACATAATCCAGATATAGCATGAAAAAGCTACCTCTCCTCTTCTTCTTGCCGCTGCTTGCAGCGCTTGGCTGCACGTCCGGTCGGCACGGCGCAACGTTCCGCTACTTTGAGTACGCGGGCGCAGATACCACGTTTGCCGTCCACGCTGACGCTACGCGGGAGTTTCGCAATCCGGTGCTGAGCGGGTTTTACCCCGACCCGTCCGTGTGCCGCAAGGATAGCGACTACTACTTGGCGACGTCGAGCTTTGCCTACTACCCGGGTATCCCCATTTTCCACAGCCGCAATTTGGTGAGCTGGACGCAGGTGGGGCACGCGCTCAACCGCCCGTCGCAGCTCAACCTCGTCGGCAAACGGCTGAGCGGCGGGCTCTACGCGCCGGACATCACCTACAACGGGCACGACAGCACATTCTACCTCATCAACACCAACGTTGACGGCATGGGCAACTTTATCGTAAAAACCAAAGACCCGAAGGAGAGCAGCTGGTCGGAGCCTGTCCCGCTGCCGGATGTGGGCGGCATAGACCCCTCGCTCTTTTTTGACGACGACGGTAAAGCCTACGTGGTGCACAACGACACGCCGCCGGAGCTGCCCCAGTGGGACGGACACCGCGCCATCTGGCTGCACGAGCTCAACGCCGCCAACGCTGCCACCGTTGGCAAGCCCGCGCTCGTGGTCAACGGCGGGGTGGATACCGCCACGCATCCGGTGTGGATAGAGGCGCCGCACCTCTACAAAATCAACGGCTACTACTACCTGATGTGCGCGGAGGGCGGCACGAGCATCAACCACTCGGAGGTGATTTTTCGCGCCAACAGCGTCTGGGGGCCTTACGTGCCATGGGAGCGCAACCCCATCCTCACGCAGCGCGACCTGCCCGCCAACCGCCCACGCCCCGTCACCAACGCCGGACACGCCGACCTTGTCCAAACGCCGGAGGGCGATTGGTACGCCGTGTTCCTCGCCTGCAGACCCTACAGCGATAACCTGTTCAACACCGGACGCGAAACGTTCATGCTGCCCGTAACGTGGCAGGACGGCTACCCCGTTATCCTGCCTAAGGGCAAGACCGTGCCCTACGTCGCCGCGCTGCACCGCCCCTTAACGCAGCCCGCAACAACAACCCATCAGGGCAACTTCGCTTGGCGCGACGACTTTGGCAGCAGCGCGCTTGCCCACGAGTGGATATTCATCCGCACGCCGCAGTCCAAGTGGTGGAAGACGAGTAGCGCAGGGCTAACGCTGTACCCCAACGGGCAAAGCATCCGCGAGCTGAAAAATCCGGCGTTTATCGGTCGCCGGCAGCAGCACCTGAACTTTGAGGCGGCTACGGAGCTGCGCTACCACCCCTCCAAGGCGGGCAACATGGCAGGATTGGTCTGCTACCAGCGGGAAACGCACCACTTCATCTTCGGCAAAACCATGAACAACGACGGCAAAACCTACATTGCCCTCGACCGCGAGCTGCGCGGCACAACGCGCATAGCCGGGGTGGAGGTTCCGCCGGAGGCAATCGGCAAGCCGGTTTACCTGAAGGCGTCGGGCAGCGGCGGCAGCTACTCCTTCTACGCCTCCTACGACGGGCTGACGTGGAACGCCGTTGCCACCAACGTTGATGCAAGCTTCCTCAGCACGGAGGTGGCCGGCGGGTTTACGGGCGTGATGGTTGGAATGTACGTGAGGTGAATTACGAATTACGAATTAGGAATTACGAATTACGAATTACGAATTACGAATTAGGCTGACGCGTCAATCTATTCCTAATTCCTAATACAATTAAAATGGTAATAATAAGCTAAAACAAAATAACATGAAACAGGCACGATACTTATTTCCCACCGACTACATGGCCGATCCGGCTGTGCACGTGTTCAACGGCAGGCTGTACATCTACCCTTCGCACGACCGCGA
>JAITQP010000209.1 GCA_031288885.1 Prevotellaceae bacterium
ACGCGCAGCCACGCGGGGGCAGAAAGCGTACGCAGCGGCTGGTAGGCGTACAAGTCCAGCAGCAGCACCCCCGCAACGAGCAGGAGCGGCATGAGTAAATTTGGGCTGTTGTGCATAATAGTTCATTTTTTACGAAGATACAAATGTTTCATAAAATTACTCCATTCATCAGGATTATTCTGTTAACGGGAGGTATTTTCCGGTAAACAGCCGCATTTTGCCGACAAACAACGGCTACACTTTGCTCGGTTGTGATTTTATAAAACTTAGCCTGCTGAAACACCGAACATAAGGTTGCATAGCGGCAAAAAATTTGCAGGATTTACGGCCATTTTCTTTACCCAAGAAAATAGCCCGTAAATCCTGCAAACGCTGTGCTGCCGGCAAATCAGCCTAAGCGCCTACTGCGCTGCCACGCCTTCCGGCTGCAACGGCCAGTAGGGATTTTGGTAGATAGCCGACGCGCCGGCATTTTTCCCGTCGGGGCTGGCGATGAGGAGATGGTCAACGGCAATGGGGCTCAGGTAGTGCGCCATTTTCCAGCGTAAACCGTTGGCTGCGGGGTCGCTGTCTTTTTTGGAATAGGGCAGCAAATAGTCGCCTTTGGATTTTGCCGAAACGGCTTGCTCAAAGTACGCCTGATGCTCGTAAGGCTTGCCGGTCTTGCTTACGCCACTCTCCGAAAACGTGTAGGTGTGGAAGCTTGCGCCCCAGAACTTGCAGCCCTGCATTTGGTAGGGCTCCGTAGTCAGCTGGTCTAACGCCCGCCAGCGCTTGAGGTCAGCGAGGCGTAGCCCTTCCGCCATCAGCTCCATGCGGCGTTCGCGTCGAATGTTATACAGGATTTTATCGCTCAAAACGCTTCCGGCGGAGTAGGCGCCCCAGTCGTCAAGCGTTTCCCGCGCCATATCCGTCTTGTTGATGGTGTTAGCTTCAATATCGCCCCACGAGATGGTTGTAGTAGCATTGGCGCGGTTGCGAAGAGCTACCCAGTAGCTTTTTGCGTCGTTGTCCAAGCTTCCGTTTTTTTCGTAGCACGCCTCAATGTAGTTCAGGTAGGCTTCCGCCGCGCGGAAAACAATGCTGCCGGTAGCGGCGCCGCCGTTGTAGTTCATTTGCTCAAAGGTAGGGTTGTAGCCTTTGCGGATGGTGTAGCCCGTGTTGTACCCCTTTTCCACGTCGCCCAGCACCACGTCGGGCGCCTGCTCCACCGGGTTGTAGCAGCGGTCGGGCACAGCGCCGTCGAGGTACCAGTTTTTTTCGCCGGGCGCCTTGAGGAACAGCTGTAGCCGCCCGTCGCGGTTTTCTTTTACCGCATTCAGCGAATCGTCGCCCTTGTACGAGCCGCCGGTAGCGGCGTAGATGGGCGTGCCGTCGGCCATCAGGAAGTTATCGACGTATCCCCGCGTCAGGCCGGTTTTGTAGCAACCGGCGGTAGCCGCGGCGCATATATTGTGCGTGACGCCCAGCGCGCGGCTGTATTCTTTCCATAAAATAACCTCATCGTACCCACTTAAATTCGGGTCGCCGTACATTTTTAGGTACAGGTTTTCCGGGTCAGACGAGCTTTGGGGCAGGATGCCGTTGTTTGCGGTAAGCTGGGTGGCGTCGGCTACCTCCTTTGCCGCTTTCATTGCTTCGTCCAGAAAGAACGCTATCTCCGCTTCAATGCTCCCCTTGGGGAATTGGTACCCGGGGTTTTGCGCTGCGCCGGGCCACCCACTGCCGTTGGGGACAAAGGCAGTACCTTTAAAGTACTTTTCCCACGTGCCCTCCAGCAGGGCTACCCGCGACTTGAGCAGCAAAGCCGCTTTTTTGCTAATTCGCGTCTTGGCCACGCCGTCGTTCATCAGGGAGATAGCCCTGTCCAAATCTTCGAGGATAAAGTGCGCCACGTCCGTGCGCGGGCGGCGCTTGCTATTTTCCATTAGCACCTCCATATTGTCCTCCAAGCAGTCGGTGATTATTGGGAAATCCCCCAGCAGCTGCAAACGCCTGAAGTATTCGTGAGCGCGCAGGAAATATACCTCGCCAATGAGGTGCTTGACGCTGGCGTCGGCGCCCTGAATAGCGTTTTCTTCGTACTTGGGCAGTACGTACTTGAAAAAGTAGTTGCACCTGTAAATCTGCGCAAACGTCCAGTCGCCGCCCGTTTGCGGCACTCGGTAGTTTTCGGGCACGTAAATGTCGTTTACCGTATTCGACGCCATGTTGTCGGAGTTGCCGTCAGCGCCGTAAACGCCGTAGCTCCAGTTGGTGTGCACGTCGAACGACTGGCTGAATGCGTTGTCACCCGTTCTGGGGGCGTACAGGTTGTTGACGTAGGTTTGCAGCTGCGTTTCGGTGTCAAAGTAGGTTTCCGGTGGAAGGCTCGACAAAGGAGTTTGCTCAAGCTCCACGCACGAAGCCAGCGTCAGGCAGGCAGCTGCTGCCGTAAATTTGAATATGTATTGTATGCGTATCATTATTTTAGCATTTAAAAGTTAATATTTAAACCGAAGGATATCACTTTTGAGATTGGATAAACGCTTCCGCCCCATCCGCCGTCGATTGTTTCCGGGTCAAAGGCGTCGCTCATGGCGGTGGCTGTCCACAGGTTTTCGCCCGAGAAGAATATCCGCAGCTTGCTGACGGAAACTTTCTGCGCCCACGCCTGCGGCAGAGTATAGCCTATTTGCAGGTTTTTGAGCCGGATATACGAAGCATCCTGCAGGTAGCGCGTTTGCGCCTTGCGGTTTTTGCCGCCGCCGTCGCCGCCAAAGTAGGGGCGAGGGTAGTAGGCGTCGAGGTTTTCCGACAAGTATCCCTGCTGCACCGACCACGATTCGCTGTCCCTGAAGTAATCCGCGTGCGTGGTAAACCCTGTTGACCACCACATGCCGCCGTTGTTATCGGCTACTTCATCATTTCCTCCCGACGTAGCGCCCCAGAAGAAGTAGCTTCCCTGCCAGTAGTCGCGCTTGCCTACGCCCTGAAAGAAGGCTCTAAAGTCAAAGCCTTTCCATTCGGCGGTGAGGTCAATGCCGAACTGGTAGCGGGGCGTGCTGTTTCCTATCACCGTGAGGTCGCCGTGGTCGTCGAGCGTGCGTCCGCCCGGGCTCACGCCGCCCACGCCGTCCACGCTGGCATACATAATGTCTCCGGCCTGCCACGACGAGTGGATGGCGTCTTGTCCGCCCACCGTCGCCAAGTGCGCATCCATCTCCGCCTGCGTTTTGGCAATGCCCACGGTGGTGTAGCCCCAGATTTCGCCAAGCATTTTGCCGTCGTAGTAGTCGGTTATTTTGCCGGTTTTGTTGCTCGGATACTTCAGCACTTTGGTTTGATAGTCCGCCAGCAGCAGCCGTACGCCATAGCCCAAGCCATTTTGCAGGCGGTCGCGCCATTCAATTTGGAATTCAAACCCGTAATCCTGTAGCTGGGTATCGTTGGCTTTTTTGGGGTTAACGCCCAGCACAACCGGCAGCTGGGGCGCCGGCCCGAGCATATCGTTGGTGGTGCGCACGTAGTAGTCAAACGAGCCGGTGAGGCGGCTTTTGAGCAGCGCGAAGTCCAGCCCGCCGTTTACCGATACAATTTTCTCCCACGTCAGGTAAGGATTTTCCACCGTGCCGGGCGAGGTGGCAATGTTTGGCTTTGCGCTGCCCTGTAGCCAATTTCCGTAGCTGCTGTACAGCCCAAGGTTGGAGTAGGTGGGGTACCAGCCGGTGGTATTCATGTTGGCGAGCTGCCCGTAGGAGCCGCGAACTTTCAGCACGCTAACAATGCTGCTGAGCGGCTCAAAGAAGCTTTCGTGGGCAACATTCCACCCGGCCGAAACCGACGGCGACCACACCGTGCGGCGCCCTTCGCGGAAGCGCGACGAAGCGTCGTAGCGAAGGTTGGCTTCGAGCAAATACTTGCCGTCGTAGTCGTAGTTGAGGCGACCAAAACCGCCCATGTTCGACCACCTGTTCCGCGAGCCGTTTGTGCTGGGCACAACCTCCACGCCGTTTTGGTCGGCTCCGGTAGTCAAATCCACCTCGGGGTAGCTGGGGCTGATAACGCCGTTGCGCTGAAGCCCGAACAGCCGCTGCGCCATTTGCTGCTCCTGAAAGCCCACCATGGCCTTAAGGTGATTTTTTTCGGCAAAGCTGAAGCTGTACTCGGAGTAAATATTCAGCCCGAGTAAATCCTCCTTCGTATTTTCCTCATGCACGTTGCCGCCGCTCTTGGCGTCCTGCACGTATGGGTTGTTGTCCACGTCATACTGATAGAGCGGGAAAGAGTCCCAGTGCCGGTTATAGTTTTTTATGGCGTAGCTCACGTCAACGGTTGTTTTCCAATTCTTGACAGGCTCAAAGAGCAGCAACGCCTGCTGGTAGGAGTTGTCGGTCACCGCGCTGTCGTTGCCGCCGTCGCGCAGGTCGAGCGCTTTCCACTCAAAGAGGTTCCCGTTGCCGTCGTATAGCGGAATAAAAGGCCAGCACTGCCGCCCGATGTCCTGAAACAGCGAGTTGGTCAGCCCGCTTGGGCGCGTGTAGTCGTCCCTCACAAAGCGGTGGTTGTACGATAGCGTTATCCACGGGTTTACCTCGTAGCTCACCTTGCCGGTTGCGGAAAAGCGGTTGTAGCTATCCTGATTATACACCATCAAGCCGTTTTGGCCGAGGAAGCCAAACGAGGTATAATACGTAACTTTGTCCGTCCCGCCGCTCAGGCTCAGGTTATGCTCCTGCGAAAACGCATAATCGCGGTATAGCTCTTGGTAGTAATCGCGGTTATCCAGCCCGCCCACGTTGGTAGCCGTGCCGTAAATGCCGGCGGGGTCAAACCCGTCCTCCCAGCGTCCGTTTGGCTTAGGTATTGCCGCAACCGTTGTTTTGCCCTCCTGAAAATCCTTAATACCTTGCAGCCAGCTGTCGTTGATATGCGTCCCCCATCCGGGCGTATTCATGCAGGCGTCGTCAAAGTAGAGCGCAAAGGTGTAAGAATCCATAAACTCGGGCAGCAGCACCGGCGAGTTAAACCGGAAATTGTTGTTGTAACTGACCGTTGTTTTCCCCGCCGTCCCCTTTTTGGTAGTAATGAGGATAACGCCAAACGGCGCTTTGGAGCCGTAAATAGACGATGCGGCAGCGTCCTTAAGCACCGACACGCTTTCGATGTCCTGCGGGTTGAGCGCGTTGATGTCGCTCTCAATACCGTCAATAAGCACCAACGGCGAGCTGCTCACTTCGCTGTTCAGCGTTCCCTTTCCCCGAATGGAGATGCTGGGTTTGGAGTCGAGCGTACCGTTATTTTGGGTAATGGTCAACCCGGGCACTAAGCCCTGCAAGACCTGCGAAGCCAGCTGCACGGGTCTGTTTTCAATTTCCCTTGCGGTAGTCACGCCCACCGCGCCGGTCAGGTTTACCTTTCGCTGCGTACCGAAGCCTACCACCACCACCTCATCAATGGCTTGGTCGCTGCTTTCGAGCGTAACGTCAACGCGCCCGCGTCCGGCCACCGCTTCCTCCTTGGTGGCCAACCCAAGAAACGAGAACACCAGCGTTGCGTCGGCGGGCGCGCTAATGGTGTAGCTGCCGCTTGCGTCGGTGGTGACGCCCATAGTGGCGCCTTTGATCACCACGCTTGCCCCCGCCACAGGCTCATTATTGCCGTCGCGCACCGTGCCGGAAATGTTAAGATTTTGCGCCCGCAGCGACAGCGGAAGCAAGGCGCAGAGCAGCAGCGGGAGCAGCAGGCACTTCGCACGCCTCCGCAAACCGCCAGCCGCCTGAGCAGACGCAGACGTAGCCCGCGCTGCCCGATTTTGATCGAGTAGTTTTTTGTTCATGATACAAATGTTTAAATGGATAAATAAAAAATAGAAACAAATAGCCAGACAGCCGAAAACCGCTTCTGCTGTCTGCTATGGCGTTAGGGACAGTCGTTGGGGTGTATAGGGGAAGAAGAGGTGTAGTACGTGCGCCTCTGCGCAGGAGCAATGCTACAGCAGAAAAAATAAAAAAAGTGAATGGTCGAAAAAGTTGACCATTCACTACAAAATAAACGCTGTAAGCTCTTGCAGAATAAGAAAAATTTACGTAACTTGCGGGCTCGCCATCATGTGTGTGTGTGTGTGTGTGTGTGTGTGTGTGTGTGTGTGTGTGCTCATGCTATGCATAGGAGCCGCCACCGCCCTGCCACAACCCTGTAGCCTGCCGAAAGTAGCATTCCATATGTTATAGGTGAACTTCATCATTATCTCCTCAAAATTTTTAATGACCACGCAAATGTACAGGGTAACTTTTGCGCCGGCAATACCACAAACATGGTATTTTTTTCGCCGGCGAACTTATCCGGTTGAACGCCTGAAGCGCGCTAAAACAATTTTGCAAATATACAACATTATTGCGTGAAAAAAATCTCACCTAATCAGCTAAAAAACGTTACAAAATAAATTAGCGAAAGAATTGTTGTAAAATACGCTTTTCACTTCATTTTTGAAAGCAAAAGCCGCCTTAATACAGCAAAACTGTAAGCAAAAATTTTGGGGGTTTTCTTTTTTTGAGGATATCGGGCATTATGAGCGGAGCAAAATAGCCGGAGCGAAGCGAAGTTTAACAAAGGTGCATCAAGCCCCATAAAATTTACCTTAACGGATGGGCACGCCCCCAGTTACCTTCGGTGAGGGTTTCGCCATTCCCCGTAGGGGAACAATATCAATAGAAAATGGGCGCTTACGGTTTTGATAGCCCGTAGGGCTTTAACCGTTT
>JAITQP010000219.1 GCA_031288885.1 Prevotellaceae bacterium
TTTGAGGAGGTGGAGTTTGCGCTTCACTACGACGTAGCTTCGTTTCTGAGCTACTACTCAAAAGTCCTGACGCTGTCGGGGTTGGAAAGGATTACAGGGGTAAACCAGCGCCAGCTGGGGCACTACGCCAACGGAGACAAGCGCCCGCGCCCCGCGATGACGAAGAAAATAGAGGCAGCGCTCCACAAGTTTTCGCAAGATATTGGTCAGGTGCATTTTTCTGCATAATTTCATGTGGTTTATGATTACAACCCTGACCACGCCCCGCTACAACGTGGCGGGGCTTTTTGGGGATGCGATGTCGGGCAAATTTTGTTTTTTATCAAAAATGTCGTATCTTTGCGGTCGAAAATTGAAAAAAGCAGAGTTCTCACCATGAAAAAAGCGCTGACGTTATCGCTCCTGTTGCTTGCCAATATCGCAGTATTGGCGCACTCTGCTATTCCCCACCACCCCCATGAGGGTATTCCCGTTATTATAACCGGCGTTTGCACGGCTGATGACGAGGCGGCGCCCGACCATCGCTACTGCCACCACCACACGGAGCCGGATGACGCGACGACCATAGAGGAGTGCCCGCTGGAGGCAGTATACGTGCGCACCGCCGACAGCGAGCGGCAGTTGGATATGCCGGTTTGCGACATTTTCCTGCTGCTGTGCGCGCCCTGCCTGACCTCCGGCAGCGTTGACGTGCAAGCGGACTTGCTGGCAGCATTTTTCGTACAGAAACCTTTCGTATCATCTTACTATAGCGCGTTTGTTGCCCGCTCGCTCGGGCTGAGGGCGCCTCCTGCCTGCTGATTTTACCCCCTTTTTTGCTAAACACACTTGCCTGCGCCAAGGCGTAGCTTTTGCCGTGCGCCGGTTGTGCTTAGCTTCCGCCTAAACGCTCGCGCGAGCGTGCGGTATTTTCCCTATTATCCATAAAAAAAATCAGCAAAAAAAATGAAATCACAAGCTATTATTCTACTATCTATTTTATCCGTCGCCGT
Organism: Prevotellaceae bacterium; assembly: GCA_031288885.1. Taxonomy (GTDB): domain Bacteria; phylum Bacteroidota; class Bacteroidia; order Bacteroidales; family UBA932; genus JAITMY01. The sequence continues at coordinate 993 of JAITQP010000219.1, forward strand.
GCTGCTGGGCGTTGGCGCGTGCGCAACGCAGGGTGGCAGCGCGCCCAAAGAGCATGCGCACGAGGAGGCGCTCACGCTGACCGCCTACAGCCGCGACCTTGAGGTTTACGCGGAGGTTACGCCGCTGGCGGCAGGGCAGCAGAGCGCGGTGCTGGCGCACCTCTCCCGCCTCGATAACTTTAGGCCGCTGGAGGCGGCAACGGTTGCCGTAAGCCTGATTGCCGACGGCGACACCCTTGCCAGCGCGCTCGGGGAGCCGGAGCGGGCGGGCGTTTACCGCTTTGCGCTGCAGCCGTCCGCCGCCGGTACGGGCAGGCTGGCGTTTAGCGTTGCCACGCCGGACGGGGCGCTGGAGGTTGCCATCCCCAACGTTCGCGTGTACGCTGATGCGCACGAGGCGGAGCACGCCGCTGGCGACAGCGCGGTTGAGCCGAGCAGCAGCGACGTGGTGTTTACCAAGGAGCAAAGCTGGAAGGTGGGCTTTGCCACGGAGGAGGCTGCGCCCGCGCCCTTTGGCGAGGTGATAAAGGTTATCGCCAAGCTGCTGCCGGCGCAGGAGGACGAAAGGGTTGTTGCGGCGCAGTCGAGCGGCATAGCCATCTTTCACAACGGCAACATGGTGGAGGGCAGGGCGGTTGGCGCGGGGCTGGCGCTGTTCTCCATCGAGAGCGAAGGGCTGGCAGACAACAGCCTGAGCGTCCGCTACGCGGGGGCGGAGAGCGAGTACCACCGCGCCAAGGCCGAGTACGAGCGCAAGAAAGCGCTTGCGCAAGACAAAATTGCCTCCGAAAGCGAGCTGCTGCGGGCGCAAACGGAGCTGGCTAACGCCGAAGCCGCCTACCGCAACTTGCAGCGGAACTTCTCCGCCGGTCGGCAGGTGGTGAGCGCGCCGATAGGCGGGTTTGTCCGGCAGGTGTGGGTAAAGAACGGCGAGTACGTGACGGCGGGGCAGCCGGTGGTCACCATTGCCCGAAACCGCGACCTGCTCATTCGGGCGGAGCTGCCACCCAAGTACTACGGCGTGCTCAGCGCCATAACGTCGGCCAACATCCGCGTAGTGGGCAGCAACCGCACCTACACGCTCGAGGAGCTGGGCGGCAAGGTGGCCTCGTTTGGCAGGTCGGCTGACCTGAGCAACCCGCTCATCCCCGTCCTGTTTCAGGTGAGGAACAGCGTGGGGCTTTTGACCGGCAGCTTTGTGGAGCTCTACATCAAAACCCAAACGAGCAGCCGCGCCATCGCCCTCCCCAACGAGGCCATTGTGGAGGAAATGGGCAGCTTTTTTGTGTACGTGCAGCGCACCCCCGAGCTGTTTGAGAAGCGGCCAATCCGCAAGGGCGCAACGGACGGCCTGCGCACCGAAATACTGGAGGGCGTAACCGCGGGCGAGCGCGTGGTGAGCAAGGGCGCAATATTCCTTAAGCTCACGCAAGCCGCAGGAGGAATAGACGTCGAAGCAGGGCATTCTCATTAATTAGTTAAAAAAATATATTATGCTAAATAAGATTATAAAATTCTCCCTCAACAACAAGCTGTTTGTGTTGCTGGGAGCGGCGCTGCTGATTGCCGGAGGCGTTTACACCTCGCAAAAGATGGACATAGACGTGTTTCCCGACCTCACAGCCCCGACGGTTGTTGTTATGACCGACGCGCGCGGCATGGCTGCCGAGGAGGTGGAGCGGCTGGTTACCTTTCACATCGAAACGGCGGTGAACGGCGCAACGGACGTGCGCCGCGTTCGCTCGTCGTCCATGCAGGGGTACTCCTTTGTGTGGGTAGAGTTTGGCTGGGGCACGGACATTTTTAAGGCCCGACAGATTGTGAGCGAAAAGATGGTGATGCTGTCCGCCTCGCTACCGGAGGGCGTAACGCCCGTGCTGGCGCCCCAGTCGAGCATTATGGGCGAGATACTTTTCATTGGGCTGCAGGCGGACTCGTCATCCATGATGTCGCTGCGCACGCTGGCGGATTGGGTGGTGAAGCCCGCCATCCTCGCCACCGGCGGCGTGTCGCAGGTGACGGTCATTGGCGGCGACTACAAGCAGTACCAGCTCCTTGCCGACCCGCAGCGCATGGACGCCTACGGGGTCACCATGGGCGAGCTGGAGGCAACGGGGCGCACGTTCAGCGGCAACTCCGCCGGTGGCGTTGTGCGCGACTACGGCAACGAGTACGTCCTGCGCGGCGTTGCCCGCACCAACGACCTCGACGAGCTGGGCGCAACGTTCGTCAAAACGGTGGCCGGAAAGCCCGTGGTGGTGTCGGACGTGGCGGAGCTGGTCGTTGGGAGCGCGCAGAAGATGGGCTACGCCTCGCAGAGCGCCAAGCCGGCGGTCATCCTCTCCGTGTCGAAGCAGCCCAACGTCAACACGCTCAACGTAACGGAGAACATTGAGCGCAGCCTTGCGGAAATCCAGCAATCGCTCCCCGCCGGCGTGAAGATGAACACCAACATCTTCCGGCAGGCGGACTTCATCGAGGCGGCGGTCAGCAACGTGGGCGACGCGCTGCTGGAGGGCGCGCTGTTTGTCGTCATCATCCTTTTCCTGTTTTTGGGGAGCTTTCGCACAACGGTTATCTCCATCATTGCCATTCCGCTGTCGCTGCTGGGCAGCATTATGGTGCTGCACCTGCTGGGGATGAACATCAACACCATGACGCTGGGCGGCATGTGCATTGCCATTGGCTCGCTGGTGGACGACGCTATTATCGACGTGGAGAACGTCTATAAGCGGCTGCGGCAGCGTCGCCGCGAGGGCGGACAGGGCGCGCTGCGCAGCGCGGCGGACAAGGTTAGCGTCATTTTTGAGGCCTCGCGCGAAATCAGGGCGTCCATCCTGAACGCTACGCTCATCATCATTGCGGCGTTCACCCCGCTGTTCTTCCTCTCCGGCATGGAGGGGCGGATGCTCAAGCCGCTGGGCGTTGCCTACGTGGTGTCGCTCTTTATGTCGCTCATTGTAGCCATGACGGTCACGCCGCTCCTGTGCAGGCTGATGCTCGCCGGCGACAGCTATTTGAGCCGAAACGAAAAGGACAGCTGGCTCGCCCGCCGCTTGGCGCGCCTCTACGAAGTCTCGCTCCGCTGGACGCTCCGCAACAGGCGCAAGGCGATTTACCCCATCGTTGCCCTGTTTGCGGCGTCGCTCGTGCTGTTCTGCTGCATGGGGCGCAGCTTTTTGCCCGAGTTCAACGAGGGCTCGCTGGTGATATCCGCCGTCACCAAGCCCGGGATTTCGCTGGAGGAGAACAACCGCTTGGGCAACCTGATGGAGCGCGAGCTGCTGCAAATACCGGAGGTCACCGGCACGGCGCGGCGCACGGGGCGCGGCGAGCTCGACGAGCACTCGCAGGCAACCAACAGCTCGGAGGTTGACGTTAACTTCCGCCTTGGCGACCGCCCGCGCGAGGCGTTCATGGCCGACGTGAGGCTTGCGCTTGCCGGCGTCCCGGGCGTTGCCACCACCGTGGGGCAGCCGCTCGGGCACCGCATAGACCACATCCTTTCGGGTACGCGGGCAAACATCGCCATCAAGCTCTTTGGCGCGGACTTGAGCCGCCTCTTTGCGCTGGGCAACCAAATCCAGAGCGCCATTAGGGAGGTGGACGGGCTGGTGGACGTGGCGGTGGAGCAGCAGACCGAAACGCCCCAGCTGCAAATCCGCGCCAACCGCGGCATGCTGGCGCGCTACGGCATCAGCATAGAGGACTTCAACAGGTATATCGAAATGGCGTTTTCCGGCGAAAAAATTGCCGACATCTACGAGGGGCAGCGGAGCTTCGACCTCGTGCTGCGGCTCAACAGGAGCTACACCGAGGGCGTGGAGCAGGTCAAGTCCGCTCTGATTGACGCGGGCAGCGGACGGAAGGTGCCGCTGGAGGAGGTTGCCGACGTTGTGTCGGTGGGAGGCCCCAACGCCATCTCGCGCGAAAACGTGCAGCGCAAGCTCGTTGTGTCGGCAAACGTGTCGGGGCGCGACCTCAAGGGCGCGGTGGACGACATCAAAGCCCGCATCGCCGCGAGCGTACACCTGCCGGAGGGCTACCGCGTGGAGTACGGCGGGCAGTTTGAGAGCGCGGCGAGCGCATCGCGCACTCTGCTCATCGCCACTTTGCTCGCCATAGGGGTCATATTTCTGCTGCTCTACGGCGAGTTCAGGAACGTTATGCTCTCCGCCATCGTGCTGCTCAACCTGCCGCTGGCGCTCATTGGCGGCGTGCTGGCGGTGTTCTTCACCTCGGGCGTAGTCAGCATACCGTCCATCATTGGCTTCATCACGCTGTTTGGGATAGCTACGCGCAACGGCATCCTTTTAATTACGAACTACGAATTACGAATTAAGAGTAACGCCGGCAAGCCCTCGCTGCGCGACGTTATCATCTACGGCTCGCTGGACAGGCTCAACCCCATTCTGATGACCGCCCTGACGGCAGCCCTCGCGCTCATACCCCTTGTGCTGCAAGGCGACAAGGCCGGCAACGAAATTCAAAGCCCCATGGCGGTGGTCGTGCTCGGCGGATTGCTCACATCAACGCTGCTCAACATCTACATCATCCCCATCGTGTACGAGCGGATGAAGAAAATGATTAGTGATTAATGATTAATGATTAATTAGTGCCATTAATCATTAATCATTAACCATTAATCATTAACAAGTTCCGTTAGGGACGGAATGTGGGTTGCCATCGCTTTATATAATCAACAAAAACAATGAAATTAGCAAAAATGATAAAACAATGAAAACAATACTTACCATAACGCTTTGCGCCGCAGCGCTTTCGGTGGCGGCGCAGGGCGAAGTTGATACGGCGCTGCGCGAAGTTGAAGCCAACAGCGCCACGCTACGCGCGCTGCGCGAGCAGGCCGAGGCTCAAAAATTGGGCAACCAAACGGGCATATACCTTGCCAATCCGGAGGTGGAGTACAGCTACCTGTGGGGAAGCCCCTCGCCCGTTGGCAACCGCACGGACGTGAGCGTCCGGCAGTCCTTCGACTTCCCGACAGCCTACGCCCACCGGAGCAAAATTGCCGACATGGAAAACGCCAACGTAGAGCTGGCGTACAGGGCGGAGCGCAGGGCGCTACTCCTTGCGGCAAGGCAGACGTGCGTGGCGCTGATATACTACAACGCCCTTGCGCGGGAGTGCGCCGCAAGGCTGCGCAACGCCGAGCAGCTCGCCGAAATGTACCGCGCGCGGCTGGCAAGGGGCGACGCCAACGCCATGGAGAGCAACAAGGCGCAGCTCCACCTCGTTGCCGTGCAGCACGAGGCCGCCCGCATTGCGACGGAGCAGGCCGCTCTCCTCCTCGAGCTCAGGCGGCTCAACGGGGGCAAGGAGCTGACGCTGGCAGCCGGCGAGTTCCCCAAAACGCTCCTGCCCAGCACCTTTGAGGAGTGGTACGCGCAGGCCGAAAGCGCCAACCCCGACCTGCGGCGCGCCAGCGGGCAGCTCGACGTGAGCCGCCGGCAGGTGAAGCTGAACGCTGCCCTCGGCCTGCCGAAGTTTTCGGCGGGGTACACGAGCGAAAAGGTAGTAGGGGAGTGGTTTCAGGGCGTTTCCGTGGGCGTTTCTATTCCCCTTTGGGAGAATAAAAACCGCGTGAAGCAGGCGGAGGCGCAGGTCAGGGCGTCGGAGGCAGCCTTGAGCGACGCCAAAATTCAGCTCCACAACAAGCTGCAAAGCCTCTACCGCAGGGCTGTGGAGCTGCGCCAAGCCGCCGCCGCCTACAGGAGCGCTCTGGCGGCCTGCAACAACGAGCCGCTGCTGCAAAAGGCGCTCGCCGCCGGCGAAATATCCCTGCTGACCTACCTCCAAGAAATGGACTACTACTACGACGCTGTAACCGGCGTGCTGGCGGCAGAAAAAGACTTTGAGCTGGCGGCGGCAGAGCTGAAGATGATGGTTAGTGATTAGTGATCACTAGTGTTGCGTTTAAATTAATTGAATAGCAACAAGTTACTATTTTGTTCTTTGACATTTTTGTAATCAGATTTTATAAGCAGTTGATTTATAGGGGTTTTATCCAGTAGGGATTTTCCTAAAATCTGTAGATTTTCGTAGCTTGTATGCGCTGTTTTCAGCGCCCTTGCCACGATTGCCACAAGGCAGTAAGCGATGAT
>JAITQP010000225.1 GCA_031288885.1 Prevotellaceae bacterium
CGCATAAAACCATGCCGTGCATCGTACTAAGCACATAAAATATTCGGCTATAACCAAAAATTACTATCTTTGCATAAAAATATTCGGTTATGGACGAAAATATTGCAACGCTGCAGAGGTATAATTTATGGGGCGCGAATACCTTTGATTGGGGCTATAGGCGAACCGCATATACGGATAAAATAGCAGCCTGTACGGGCAACAGGCTCATCAAAGCGCTTGTGGGGCAACGGCGCTCCGGCAAAAGCTACATCCTGCGGCAGGTTGCCAAGCAGCTTATTGATAGCGGCGTGAAACCGGAGAATACGCTGTTCATTAACCGCGAATTTACCGATTTTGATTTTTTGAAAACTTATCGGGAGCTGGACGAGCTGATAAAATCCTACAAAAGCGCGCTGAAGCCTGTGGGTAAGATCTACGTTTTTATAGACGAGGTGCAGCTCATAGATGGCTGGGAAAAGACGGTCAACTCGTACGCTCAAGACTTCTCCGACAGCTACGAGCTGTTTATCAGCGGCTCCAACTCAAAGCTGCTGTCGGGCGAGTTGGCCACGTTGCTGTCAGGCAGATATGTTTGCTTTGAGATTTTTCCGTTCAGCTACGCCGAATATACCGGTATCACGCAAAAAGCAAGGGGACGTCAGAGCTACATGGAGTATCTGGGCAGCGGCGGGCTGCCGGAGCTGCTTATGCTATCCGGACATGAGCTTAAACGCAGCTACATGTCCGCCATAAAGGATACGGTGCTGCTGCGCGATATTATCCAGCGCTACCAGATACGCGACCCGAAGCTCCTCGAAGACCTTTTTGCTTTTTTTGTAACCAACGCCTCAAACCTCGTGTCCGTCAACAACATCGTCAGCTACTTCAAAAGCCATGGCCGTAAAACCAGCTACGACGCCGTAGCTTCTTACATTGGGTATATTGAGGATACATTTCTTGTCCACCGCTGCAACCGATACGATATTAAGGGTAAAGCTACGCTGTCGGGCAACTCCAAGTTCTACATCAACGATTTAGCCTACAAGAATTATCTTTACTCGGGCTACGGGCATGGTTTGGGCTATATGGTTGAAAATCTGGTCTATCTGGAGCTGCGTCGGGCAGGGTTTGACGTCTATGCAGGGAGCCTGCGAAGTAAGGAGGTGGATTTTGTTGCCCAAAAAGCCGACCGTGTCGTATACCTGCAAAGCGCCTATATGCTTGCCGACGAAGCTACTGTAGCGCGAGAGTATTCTGCGCTTGAGGCCATTAATGACCACTTTGAAAAAATGGTAGTTTCACTTGACGAAATCACCATGCCGCTAAGAGGGGGCATTAAACACGTACAGGCATGGGAGCTCGGTAATTTAATGATTAATGATTAGTGATTAATGATTAATCGGGCAAAACCAGAGCAAAGCAGAGTTCGCAATGACAAAAAAATAAGGGCGGGTTTGAAACCCGCCCTTACGCTGTCACGCCTTGCGCCATTAATCATTAACCATTAACCATTAATCATTAATTAATTCCCCTCCATAGCGTCGGCGTCGATGAGGATACGGCCGCAGTATTCGCATACGATAATCTTTTTGCTCAGCTTAATGTCCACCTGCCGCTGCGGGGGGATCCGGTTGAAGCAGCCTCCGCAGGCGTCGCGGCGCACCGAAACTACCGCCAAGCCGTTGCGGGCGTTGGCGCGAATGCGCTGGTAGGCGCTGTATAGCCGCGATTCTATCTTATCCTTATACGCCTCTGAGCTCTTGCGAAGCTCATCCTCCTCGCGCTGGGTTTCGCTGGTGATTTCCTGCAGCTCTTTTTGCTTCGTTTCCAGCGCAATTTTTTTGTCGTTAAGTACGCTGGTGGTTTCCTCCACGAGGCGCTTTTTTTCCTTGGCCTGAAACGAAAACTCCTTAATTTTTTTCTCGCTCAGCTCAATTTCCAGCGTCTGAAATTCTATTTCCTTTGAGAGCGAATCAAACTCACGGTTGTTCCGCACGTTTTTTTGCTGCTCGCCGTACTTCTTTATCAAGGCTTTCGACGTTTCAATATCGTTTTTTTTCTTCAGCACCATGCTTTCCATTTCGCGCGCCTCCGACTGATAATTTTTCACGCGCGTTTCAAGTCCTTCAATCTCATCTTCAAGGTCTTGCACCTCAAGCGGCAGCTCGCCGCGCAGGCGTATAATTTCATCAATTTTAGAATCGATAGATTGAAGTTCGTACAAGCATTTTAACTTATTTTCAATGGGCACATCAATAGTATCCGTTGCTGCCTTAGTTTTTGCCATGGGATGGTACGTTTGTGTATTTATTAGTTGGGTTAAATTAGCGTTCGTAACTATCTAATTTATAGATAGCTAATTTGATTGATGGCACACTTCACCAAATAGGGTGCAAAGGTAGGAAATTTTTTCGTGATTACCTCATAAAAAATTTCAATTGCGAAAATTTCACTTTCGTAGTGTCCAACGTCAACCACGGTAATGCTTCCGTCTGCCTCCTGCAGCTGGTGGTACTTAAAATCTGCGCTCACAAAGGCGTCTGCGCCGCAGGCAATGGCCCTGCCGGTGAGGCTGCTGCCGCTACCGCCGCACACCGCAACCTTGCGAACGTCCTGCCTGCAGGAGGTTACGTACCGTACGCTCGGGGCGCTGAATGCTTGCTTTACGAACTGCAGAAAATCGCTTGTTCTGAGCGGCTTTTCCAGCTCGCCCACCATGCCGAGCCCCACGCCGGCGTGCTCGTTGAGGAGCGGGTAGAGGTCGTAGGCCACCTCCTCGTAGGGGTGCACGGCGCGCATGGCGGCCACCACGCTGCCCACCTGTGATTCGTGCGCTATCACCTCCACCTTTTCCTCGGGCTCGCGGTGCAGCTCGCCTTTTTTGCCGACAAACGGCGTAGCGCGCTCGCCCGCCAAAAAGGTGCCTGTGCCCTGCACGCTAAAGCTGCAGCTGCTGTACTGCCCAACACCGCCGGCGCCGGCGGCAAACATGCTCTGCCGCACCGCCTCGGCGTGCGCCGCCGGAGCGTAAACGGCTACCTTCACGAGCCGGTTGGCCGGCTGTAAAATGCTCCGGTTTTTTAGCGCCAAGCGGTCGCACATTTTTTCGCTCACGCCTCCCCGCACGCTGTCGAGGTTGGTGTGGGCGGCGTACAGCGCAACGTTGTGCGCAATGGCTTGCTGCACCACGCGCTCGGTGGCGGTGCTGCCCACAAGCCGCTTTAGCCCGCCAAAAATGGCGGGGTGGTGCGAAATGATGAGGTTGGCGTTGGCGTCGATGGCTTTTTGCAGCACGCGCTCGGTAACGTCGAGGCAAAGCACGGCGCCGGTTGCCTCGCGCTGCGGGTTGCCTACGCTCAGGCCGGAGTTGTCGTACCCCTCCTGATAGGCAACGGGGGCAAATTCCTCTATGGCGCCTATGATTTGTGCAATGGTCATAGCGTAAATTTTTGACGCTGAGGCTACAGCGTGCTTTTCACCTCCAGCAGCATCTCCTTGATGTTTTCCAGAGATTTTACTATTTCGAGGTTTACCTCCTCGGTGGTCAACTTGGTTTTCAGCCGCTTGCGCGCGCCGTCAAGGGTTAAGCCTTCCTCCTTTACCAAGTGGAAAATGATGCGGAAGTTGTCCACATCCTTTTGCGTGAACAGGCGGTTGCCTCGCTTATTCTTGCTCGGCTTGATGATATCAAACTCTCGCTCCCAAAACCGGATGAGCGAGGTGTTTACCTCAAACATACTGGCAACTTCGCCGATGGAGAAGTAAATTTTTTCAATTTTGGGCTGTTTGTATGGCATAATATTTCGGATTTCAGGTTTCACATCTCAGCATTAATCAGTCGAATGATTGCCCTTTGCTCGCCGCAAGGTGCATAAGCAGCTGGTAATCTTCGGGCGTAATGTCCTTAAAAAAGTAGTGCATGGGGTTAACCGCGTGGCCGTCTTTATGCACCTCGTAGTGCAGGTGTGGCGCAATGGAGCGACCGCTGTTGCCAAGCAAGCCTATCACATCCCCCCGCTTTACCCGCGCCCCCTGCGACACGTTTGCCTTGAGCAGGTGGGCGTAAACGGTGCGGTAGCTGTTGCTGTGCTTCAGCGTAACGGTAATTCCGGTGGTGCGCAGGTTGTTGTGCACCGACTCCACCACCGCCTTTCCCGTAGCGTAAACGTCTGTGCCCAGCGGCGCGGCAAAATCTACCCCGCTGTGCATTTTGTCCAGCTTATAAAACGGATGTATGCGCATCCCGTAGGTTGCCACTATGCGCCGCAAGTCGTTGTTGCTTATCGGCTGGGAGGCCGGCATGAGCTGCAGCAAGGGGTCGCCCTGCGCCTGCGCCACAAGGCCTCTGAGCCGCACGGTTTGCTCGCCGATGATGGTGTCCAGCCGGTCAATCCCGCTTTTGGTTTGCTGCGTGAGCGTAATGTTATCCACATGCTCAATGGCCGCTGCGCGGAGCCTCCCCCTCGCAGCGCTGATGTCGGGGGATTCGGTTTCAAAAATGTGGCGGTAAATATCGGCGTCCCGCTGCTTGAGGTAGTCCACCATGTTGTGCACCTGCTCGTGCTGCCTAATGAGGCCTTGGTAGGCGTCGGAAAGCGTGTGGTTGACTTCGGCTAAGCGCTGCTCCTTGGGCGTGCTGAAGAATTGGGCAAAAAGCGCATAGTAGCCAACCAAAAACAGCGCCCCAACAAGCAGCCAGAACGCTACCTGCCGTACAACCTCCAGCACGGTGGAGCGAACTTCGTCGAAATCGAGCGTTTCGTGGTTGAACTTAAACTTTTTTGGCATACAATTCGCAATTTTTAGCTCGCGCGGAGTTAGTACTCCATCGCCGGCGCGTCGGCCTCCTCCTTCAGCGCCTTGATGATTTTGTTGTACTCCTCCTCGCTAATATCGGTGGTGAAAAAGTTAATCGGGTTAACATCCTGCTTTTTAAACAGCACCTCGTAGTGCAGGTGTGGCCCCGTGGATCTTCCTCCGGTGTTGCCCAGCAGCCCAATCAGCTGCCCGCGCGTAACTTTTTCGCCCTTCTGGACTTTGATGTCGGAGAGGTGCGCGTAGCGCGTCTGGTAGCCAAATCCGTGGTCAATGAGCACCATGTTGCCGTATCCTCCCCTGTTAAACTCCGCCTTTTCCACCTTTCCGCTGCCGGCGGCGTATATGGGCGTCCCTATGGGGCCCGCAAAGTCAAGCCCATGGTGAAAAGTTTGAACCTTGAAAAACGGGTCGGGGCGCCAGCCGTAGCTGCTGGAGAAGCGCACCTTGGGGTTTGAGATGTTGATAGGCTGGATGGACGGGATACAGAAAATCATCTCCTCCTTATCGCGCACATATTCGATAATTTCATCAAACGATTTGGACTGTATGTACACCTTTTTCATAATCTTATCCATCAGTATCAGCGCCTTAGCCGCCCGCTCCGTTTGCGCATTCGCCAGCAGCTTTTCGTAAGATTTTACGCCGCCCATGCCCGCTTCGCGCACCGATAGCGGAATGGGGTCTGCCTCAAAAATGGAGCGATACACCTTGTTGTCGCGGTGCATCAGCTCGTTTAGCTCGTCGTCCGTTTGGCGAAAGCGGTTCAGCAGGAAATCGTACTTCATTTGCAGCTCCTCGTTCCGCTGCTTGATGAGGGCGGCGCGGGGCGTTTCAAAGAAGTGCGAAAAAACGTAAATGGCTATCGTGGACAAGGTACAGGCAAGCGCAATGCTCAGCGCAATACGATAAATGCGCACCTTGAAAGGAATACCCAAAATTTCGTATGACAGCGTATGCGGGTTAAACGTGTAATGTTTTGCCATAGGCGCAAATTGTCAGAAACAATAAAACTTACAAATATAGCTCATAGAAAGCTAAATTCCAAATTTCTGCAAATGCTTAACTATTAAATTATTAATAGCTTACGCCTCACGATGTTGAAGGCTTTCGGGGGGTAAAATGTGCTTTGGAGGCAGCTACAAGTACTCCAGCGCTTTTTCGAGCTGCACGCCGCGCGATCCTTTGAGCAAAATCAGCTGATTTTGGACTTTGCTACGCTTTAGATGCTCGCACAGCGCCGCGCTATCCGCAAAGGTCAGGCAGGGCTTTTCGGCAACGCTGCCAAAGTGCTCGCCCACCAGATAAACATTCGAGAACGCCTCTTGGCGCAGCAGGTGGAGGATCTGCGCGTGCTCGCTTTGCGTATCCTTGCCCAGCTCCAGCATATCTCCCAAGATGAGCAGCTTGCTGTCGGCGCTCAGCTGCGCAAAGTTGGACACTGCCGCCGCCATGCTTGTAGGGTTTGCGTTGTAAGCGTCCACAATAATGGTGTTGCTATCCGTCTTCAGCAGCTGCGAGCGGTGGTTTTGCGGCTCGTAGCTCTCCACCGCTGCGCGAATATCCTCCTCCTTCACATCAAAGTAGCGCCCCACAGCCACCGCCGCGAGCACGTTGTCCGCATTGTAGCTGCCCACCAGCTTTGTTTGCCAAGTATCTCCGTTTGCCATATGCAGGCGCAGAAATGGGTTGCTGCCGCTTTCGGCGTCCACGCGCACGCCATCTTCGCGCACGCCGTACATTATGGCATGCTGCACGCCGTGTGTCCGCAGCATAGCTTTCAGGTCGGCGCTGTCGCCTGAGCAAAACGCCTGCCCGCGGGATTGCGCCAAGTAGCGGTACAGCTCGCCCTTGGCTTTTTTTACGCCCCCAAGCGAGCCAAATCCTTCAAGGTGCGCCTTTCCAACGTTGGTAATCAGGCCGGCGTTGGGCAGCGCTATGCGGCACAGGGCGGCGATTTCGCCCAAATGGCTGGCGCCCATTTCCACAACGCCCACCTGCGTATCCTCGCCCATAGCCAGCAGGGTGAGCGGCACCCCAATATGGTTGTTGAGGTTGCCCTGCGTAGCCGCCACGCGGAGCTTGCGCGAAAGCGTTGCGGCTATCAGCTCCTTGGTAGTCGTTTTGCCGTTTGTTCCGGTTATCGCCACAATGGGCAGGTTGAGGTAGCGGCGATGATGCGTTGCCAGCTCCTGCAACGCTTGCAGCGCGCTATCTACCCTTAGGTAGCGCGCACCGCTGCCGACATTTTCATCCACCACGGCGCACTGAGCTCCCTGCTTCAAGGCCGCCGCCGCGTACGCATTGCCGTTGAAGGTGCTGCCCTTGAGGGCAAAAAACATGCACCCCTCAAACGCCTTACGGCTATCGGTGCATACTCCGGAGGAGCTTAAAAAAATATTGTGCAGCTGCGCTATGTCCGTCATACTAAGCTTATATTACTATTATTCAAAAAAAAACGGTTCAAGCAAAGCCGAACCGTTTTCTCCACTCAAATCTAAAATTACTTATGAAAAAAAATGTTGTCAAAGAAACACCTGCATTACTTTGCTTCCGGCGTCGTTACGGGTTTGAACTTAGCGCCTCCAAGGCGATCCATTGCGCAGCGGAAGCCGATATCCTCCCTTGCTTGTTTTTCGTCGAGGAAGCGGCGGGTGCCCGGGCTCAGATAGTATGCTTTATCCAAAAATGAGCCGCCTTTATAGACCCTCGACCGCTCGTTCACGAGGCTCGACATGCCCTGTCGCTTTTCCCCGTCACCTTGGTAGTACATCCTGTTGGAGTTGACTTGCTCTTCTTTTTTGCCTATTTCTGTACTTCCGGTTATAGCCGAAAGGGCGTCTCCATCGCGGTAGTTTCGGTTATCACCCATCACATAGTTGGGGCGATTGTTTACGTAACCTACCGTATCTCTCTTCAACCTGCCCAAGCTATCCTTAATGGGTCGTCCATCTTCGCCTCGCGCCAGCGCTGTGTAAATGTTACCACGGAACGGACGCGCATCTTCCACATCCTCAAACGACAAGGCGCGATACACGTCGAGCACCCATTCGTTTACGTTGCCCGACATGCAGTAAAGCCCAAAGTCGTTAGGCCAAAACGAGGTAACGGGCAGCGGTTGCGGGGCGTTACCGTCGGGGTTATTTGCCACACCAATCAGGTCGCCACGTCCTTTTTGAAAGTTTGCCATCAGCTGACCTTTTTCAGCGCCTTCGGTTTGCCTTACTCGGTTACCTTTCCACGGGTAAATGTCCCTTCCGTTCAGCACGCCGGTTGCAGCGTTGCCCACCGGAGCCAGCGCCGCATACTCCCACTCGGCTTCGGTTGGGAGACGGACTTTGGGGAAGAGGATACCGTCCTCATACCTTACTTTCCGCCCTTCGGGGTTGTTTCCGCTCAAATCCGGCAAGTTTTTCTTTACCGCGCCGGTATATTCATTTGCCAGATAGGCGTCGGTGTTGAAGTTGTCGGCGTCTTTTTGTTCTGCTACGTTAAAATCCAAAACTCCCGCGTTAATTAGCGCGAACTCGTTTATACGGTCTGTACGCCACACGCAGTAGTCGTTGGCTTGCGCCCACGAAACCGCCACCACGGGATATTCATTATACGAAGTAAACCTAAAGTAAAATTCTACAAACGATTCGTTGTAACCCAACGGTTTGCGCCACGCCAAGGTGTCGGGAAGCGCGTTTCGGGCTACTTCCGGATATGATCCGTATACTTTTTCTAACCAGTGAATGTATTCGCGGTAGTCAATGTTGCGAATTTCGGTAGCATCAATGTAGAACGCATCAATGCTCACGCGCCGCTGCGGGTTATTCCACTCGTACGGGAGATCTTCCGTGACTCTACCCATGGTAAACGTTCCCCCGGGCACAAAAACCATGCCCGACGGCGTAGGCTGGTCGTACATTGTGTACACCTCAAAAGCGCCAAATTTAGGATCGTTATACTTCCAACCCGTAGTTTTGGAAGCACCGGTATAATGTGACCCGCTGTTTGTGGCACAACCGCCAACTATCAGCCCAAAGGACACAATGAGCAATCTTAAACAAAACTTCATGACTTATATCAAAAATATTTACGTAAATTGTTGCATATCAGCACCGCACTAATTCCCGATGAAGATATGCACAACCTCATTTTTCAAGGTTCAAAGTTACAACTTATTGAGTAGCGATTACCATTTGCCGCCTTATTTTTCTGTTATAAATAGTTAATGTAGGGTGCGTTCTGTATTTTTCGCCTACTACCTCTATCCTGAAAGTAGCTGCTCTTGGCCTGCCGTTTTATCTTAAATAGCAGAGAAACTTCGTGAATATCCGGCGAGTACGGCATGGCATCGCTCACCTTGCCGAAATCAAACGAGTAGGTAAGCGAAATCAAACCGGATGAGTACGCGGCGCAAATGGAGTAAAATCCGGTTGAGGGGGCGCCTTTTTCCCTATAAATCTTATAGAAAAATCCGCCGGAAAACCCCTTCAACCCAACGTATCCGCCGAGCGCAAGGGTTTGGGATGCGCCCTGTACGCCGCAAATCACGTTTGGCGAAAGCATTAGCGCGCTTGCGCTGCTGCGGTTGTAGGTAAACCGCCTGTTGTAGAGCGGCACGGAAATATTGCACCCTCCGTGCAGCGTGAACCTTCGAGGGGTGGCAACGATTTGTCCGGCAACTTCGCCGCTGGGCGCTTTGGTGAGGTTGTGCAGCGCAAGGCCTGCGTAAAAAATACGGTACGAAAACACGCTGCCTATCGCCATGTCGAAGTCGCTGCGCTGCTGCGAGGCGTATGCGTTGCCGGCAGGAGCAACGCTACCGTACCCAAGCATATCGGGGAAAACGAGCTTGGAGGCGTTGGTGGCGGTAACATCCACGAGCGCCTGAATGCCAAATCGGAGGTACGCCTGCTCGGCAATGCGCAGGTTGTAGGCGTACGAAGCGCCCAGCGAAGTTTGCGTGAGCGCGCCGCCGCCCTGCCTGTCCGAAACAGCGCAAAGCCCCAGCCCGCTTCTGAACGCATCAAAATAGTAGTCGGCGCAGGCGGCGTAAAGCATGTAGGGCTCATCCAGCCGCCCCCAGCGGTACTGGTAGGTGGCGCCCAGCCGCGCAACGCCCTCCATGCCCGAGTAGGCTGGGTTGAGAAAAAGCGGCGACAGGACGGGCTGGGAAAAGCTCGCGTCCTGAGCATACGCAGGCGACACACAGCGCAGGCTGCAAGCCACCAGCACGCACGCCGGCAGGCGGTATTGATATGAAAATTTAATTGACATTATGAGCGACAAAGTTAGAAAATGCTTATCTTGCAGCCTCTTTTTTCGTCTTAAAAAAGTGAAAAAATCTCCGCTGAGCTATACAACTATTCTACGCCACGCCGTAAAACCTCACTCGTGGGGCGCTTCTTACGCTGCGCTCATGCTGGCTACGCTGCTGGTTTTTTGCGCTGCCAACGCCCAAAATCGCGCCGTCAACCCGCGGACGGAGGCGGCAGCTTCGGTGTTGAGCAGCGGACGCTGGGTAAAGCTGCGCATAAGGCAAACCGGCGTGCACCAGCTCACCGCCGACATGCTGAAAAAGTGGGGCTTCTCTGACCCCACCGCCGTAAGCGTGTGGGGCAACGGATGCCGCGGGCTGCCACGCCTCAACAACGAACCCGCGCCGGACGACCTGCAGCAAATGGCTACAAAAATCAGCGGAGGTAAAATCCTCTTCTACGCCGAAGCAAAAAATACGTGGCGGCACAACACGCAAAAAAACTTTTTTGAGCACGAGCAAAACGAGTACTCCGACGTGGCGTACATCTACATTACCGACAGCTGGACGGTTAGGGATATTAGCCTTGCGGCGCAGGCGGCGCAGGCTACCGACATTACCGACACCTACGACTACCGCGACTACCGCGAGCGTATCGACACCAACCTGATGCGCTCGGGGCGGCGCTTTTTTGGGGAGGTGTACGACGCCGTGCGGCAGCACTCGCTCAGCTTTAGCGTTCCGTCGCTCTACCTTGCCAACCCCGAGCTGACAATGCAGGTGTGCGCCGCCGCCCGCAGCACCACCGGCAGCACCTACTCCATTTCGGTCAACGACGGCAGCCCCTACACGCTGACGATTACGCCCGTTACCCAAAACGTGGACTACATGAAAGCCGACACCATCCTATTTAAAAATATTCCGGTGAGCAGCGAAAATATTACCCTAAAGATAACGTACAATCGCCCCGAAAATTCGCCGTCGGCGTGGGGCGTGTGGGATTTTACGACCATCAACGCGCGGGCAAGCCTGAGGCTGCTGAACAGCCAGCTGACCTTTCGCGACGCAAAAACAATGGGCGCGGGGCGCGCTACGCAGTTTAACATTGCCACCTCGCAGCAAAACGTGAGCGTGTGGGACGTGACCGACCTCCACCGCGCGCAGGAGGTGGGCGGGCTTGCCGCTTCGGGCAACATTAGCTTTGCGGTGGAAACGCCAACGCTACGCGAATTTGTGGCGTTCACCGACAACATGCTCCTAACCCCCGAGTACGTGGGCGAAACGCCCAACCAAAACCTGCACGGAGCGGCGCCGCCGGAGCTGGTGATTGTTACCCACCCCTCGCTTGCGGCGCAAGCCAACAGGCTGGCGAAGTTTCACCGAGAAAAAGATAACATGAGCGTGCTGACGGTAACCACCGAAGAGGTGTACAACGAGTTTTCCGGCGGGCTTCCCGACGTGAGCGCCATTCGCAACTTTATGCGCATGTTTTACCGCCGCCGCGATGTCACAACACCCCCAAAGTACCTGCTGCTGTTCGGCAGCGGCACGTACGTTAACCACGAGGGGAAAAAGGGCGTGGGGCTTATCCCCACCTTTCAATCCGAAAACTCGCTGGAGTCGGAGCGGTCGTACGTGAGCGACGATTTTTTTGTGCTGCTCGGCGACGGCGAGCACCTCGGCGACAACGGAATGGTGGGCGACTTGGACATGGCGGTGGGGCGCATCCCCGCCCGCAGCGAAACGGAGGCCGCCACGCTGGTGGACAAGATAGAGCAATACCACAGCACCCTCGACGGCGACTGGATGAGCAAGTGCATCATCATTGCCGACGACGAAGACGGCGGCGAGCACATGCGGCAAGCCGAAATAATCGGTAGCTACATTATGGACTCCGCGCCTTCCTCGTACTACTACGTCAACAAAATATACTTGGACGCCTACCCGCAGCGCTCAACGTCGATGGGCGAGCGCTACCCCGACGTTACCGACGACATCAACTCGGCCATACGCAGCGGCGCGCTGCTGGTGAACTACACCGGCCACGCCAACGACCAGTGGCTCTCGCACGAGCAGGTGGTCACCATAAGCGACATAAAGCGCTGGGACAACCGCAACCGCCTGCCGCTGTTCGTTACCGCCACCTGCGAGTTCAGCCGCTTCGACAGCCCCTACGTGCGCTCGGCGGGCGAGCAGGTGCTGTTTTTGCCCAACGGCGGCGGTATTGCCATGCTATCGACCACAAGGTTAGTGTACTCCGGCGCAAACTCGGCGCTCAACCAAAAGTTTATAGAAGAATTTTTTCGGAAAGACGCCTCCGGCAACCACGCCAGAATAGGCGAAATGGTAAGGCGCACCAAAAACGCCTCGACAACGGGCGTAAACCAGCTCAACTTTTCGCTGCTCGGAGACCCCGCGCTCATGCTGCACTTCCCGTCGTACACCGCGCAAGCAGGCAGCATAAACCCCGATACGCTAAAGGCGCTGTCCCGAGCCATCATCGACGGCAGCGTGAACAACAGCGTGAACAGTAGCGCCGGCGGCGATATACTTTACGTGAGCGTATTCGACAAGGAGCAGGTGAAGCAAACGCTGGGCAACAGCAGGCAAACGCCGTTTGCCTACCGCACGCAAAGCAGCCTGCTGTACAGGGGAAAAGTTTCGGTCACCCCAAATGAAAAATTTACGGCGAAGTTTGTCGTGCCGCGGGACATCATCCCCAGCTACGGCAAAGGCAAAATAACCTACGTGGGGAAAGCCGGAGGCGCGCTGGCGGCGGGCTGCGACTCCGTGCAGGTGGGCGGCATAAGCAACACAGCCATAGCCGACACCACGCCCCCAAGCGTGCGCATGTACATGAACGACGAGCAGTGGGTGTCCGGCGGCACCACCACCGAGGCGCCAACTCTCATTGCCCTGCTTGCCGACAGCAGCGGCATCAACATTACGGGCAACGGCGCAGGGCGCGATATGACGCTCACGCTGCAACCCGTTAACAAAACCTACATCCTGAACAGCTACTACACCGCCAACACCAACAGCTACACGTCCGGACGCGTGGAGTTCCCCATCCCGCCGCTGGAAAAAGGGCGGTACACCGCCACCATCAAGGTGTGGGACGTGGCGAACAACTCCACCGAGCAAAGCATTGAGTTCAGGGTGGAGGAGGATGAGCGGTTTACGCTAAACAGGGTGCTAAACTACCCCAACCCGTTTACGCAAAAAACGGCGTTCTTTTTTGAGCACAACCGCCCCTACACGGAGATGGAGGTCATCATACAAATATTTACCGTCACCGGAAAGCTGGTCAAGACCATACGCAGCAGCGCACCGCCAAGCAGCGCCTCGCTGCGCAGCGTCCCCATTGAGTGGGATGGCCGCGACGACTACGGCGACCGGCTGGGACGGGGTACGTACCTGTACAAAATCAAAGCGCGCTGCAACAATGCAGCGCGGGAGTATGCAGAAAAGGTTGAAAAGCTGGTGCTGCTGAGCTAAGCGCAATCAGCTATTAGGAGCGCCGAAAAAATACTTCCACGCGGGAATTACCTCCATATCATCTGTTTGCTATTTTAGGATATACCTTTTTCTCGAAATCCATTTCGTCAAATTGATATTTTTTGCGAAATGCAGTTAGCGTTTGAAGTGTAAAATGGGTAACTCCCTTAAACTCATCAAAAGAGAAGACTGTTACCACAGGCTTTGTTTTATGATTTTCGGCAACATTATGCGCTCTTTCCTCTGCATGACGACGAATAGCGGTAGTATAAAACCCCTTGCCGAAATCTTTGAACGGCTCGCACCTGCTTAAATCAACTTCCTCAATCCTGCTATCGCTACCATGGTATAGTGTCATGCTACATTCCTCCACCGTTATTCCTGCAAACACAGGCTAAAGTATCTACAGTGCTGTCATACGACTGTGTACGTTCGTAACCATAGTGTCTTTCGAAGAAGTCAAGGCCACCATACTGTTTCAGGTAATTAAACGCTTCGCGCCAAGAGATACTATAGCGTTCGGCAAAGCGCTCGTTGAGCAGCACAAAATCTTCTATCATATCCCGTATGGGATA
>JAITQP010000238.1 GCA_031288885.1 Prevotellaceae bacterium
ATGGTGTCCTGCACCACCAGCTGCACGTAGTCTATCCCGACGTCCCGCCCCCACTTGGCAATGCCGGTGGTGTCCACCGGCTTTCCCGCCTTAAGCTGGGCGCGCAGGGCGTCGAGCTTGGTGGTTATGGTCTGGGTGGTGGCGGCCAGCTCGTAGGCGCCGTCTTGGGTAAGGTCGTAGACCCAGCGTGCGGCTACCTCGTCGCACTTGGCGGTGGTTTCCATGCCCAGCACCAGCACGGTCAGCTTGGGCTTGGTTTGCGCTCTGGCGGTCATCATGCCTGCTGCCCCAACGAGCAGCAAGGCAGCTAAATAAATCTTGTAGTTCTGTTTCATTTTTTTGTTTTTTAAGAATTAATTATTGTTTTGTGCTTACTCTGTTACAGGATTTTCAGCATTACCTCCTTTGGGTTTAGACAAAAAAAGGCGGACTTAACTTATCCGTCGTTGAGGTCTGACACAACCTTATCCTAAATAAGTAAGCCCGCATTGCTGCGAGCATTTACTACTTATTCTTATTATACCTTTTGAAACTTCTCACATTTCAACGACAAGAACATAGCAAATGCTATTCAATATGTCATGTTGTGCTTAGTCGGCACACTTTTCGTCTTTTTCTACATAAATTTTTCGCTTAAAGTTAACGATACAATCATATAACGATTATTTTAATTATCCAAATCGGGATTACAAATATTTGGCTACGCTCGCAATGAGGATAAGCACTCTGCGTCTTTTATAAAATAGAAAAGCGGACTTATCTTATCCGTCGTTGAGGTTGTGAGAACTACCCGATATAACAAATAAGTAAATCCGCATTTCTGCGGCATTTCAACTTATTCTTGTTATATCTTTTGAAACTTCTCACATTTCAACAACAAGAACATAGCAAATGCTATTAAATATGCCATGTTGTGCCTGACCGGCACGCCTTTTATCTTTTTTTACATGAACTTTTCACTTTAAATTAACGGCACAAATATACAACTAATTATTTCAATTATCCAAATTGGGGTAAAAAATTCTTTTGCTCCCTCTACTCTAAAGGCTTTTCGTGGGAAGTAGCTCGCCCGTTGTTTTGAGAGGTTTCTGCTCCTCTGCCCGTTGCGGTGGTTGGGCGTCCACGTAGGGACATAAAAAAAGCGTGAAGCTCAACTGTTTCCCGTAATCTGTGGTATCTGGCGGAACCAACGTTATAAGGAATAAATCAAGTTCACGCTTCCGCGTGAACATTGTAACTTATTCTTCTATAACGTATCTTCAAATCGCCAGATTTTCAGACTTACGAAGAATAAAAGCTCAATGCTTCTAAAATATGTTTTAAAGGTCGCGCATTACTGCGCTGTGTGTGTCATAGGCACAAATTTTTATATGTTTTCTGCGCTCCGCCTACTTGTTTTCCAACACCTTAAACTCGGTGCGGCGGTTTGCCCTGCGCCCCTCGGCGGTTGCATTGGACTCAATAGGCTGGTCAAAGCCATAGCCTACGTAGGTTAGCCTGCCCGCGTCAATCCTCTCTTTGATAAGGTAGTCAACCACCGCCTTGGCGCGCTCCATAGAAAGCTTGTAGTTGAACTCGGCGGAGCCGGTGTTGTCGGTATGACCGGAAACCTCTATTCGGAGGTAGGGGTTGTCGTTGAGCATTGCCACCACGCGCTTGAGCTCCATGCTGGAGGCTTCCGAAATTTCCGCGCTGCTGACTTTGAAGAAGATGTTGTTCAGCACCACTTTGGTACCTACTTCAACGCGGTTCAACAGGATGTCTTTGTGTATTTCCTGATACTCCGCAAGCTTACGAATGTCTATGTTTTCGGAGTGAAAGAGGTAATCAGCGGCCCTTGCTACCAAGCCATAGTTTTTACCCGACGGCAGCGCAACCATGTAAGACCCTGTTTCTGAGTTTGTTGTAAACGAGGCGATAACTTCGCTCAGGTCGTTGTCGGTAATTTCTATATCCGCAAGAATTGGCGTTTCGGTCTTAGCATCCTTTACCACGCCTTTTACCAGCGTTACGGCAGTTTGGTCAACCTGCACCTTTTTCTCCATCAAAATTTCGTTCAGCGGCTGCTGCATGTAGGCAATCAGGTTGTCCTCCGAAACGCTAATGGCGGGCTTATCCTCACCCCTGAAGGTAATCCGGTAGAGGTCATAAAATCCTTTCCCGCCTTTCCGGAAGGAGGAGAAGTAGGCGTATCTTCCGCTGGCGTTCAGGATAAAGAACAGGTCGTCCTCCGGAGTGTTAATCGGGTAGCCCATGTTTACGGGGGTAGTCCACCTTCCGTTTTCAAAGTCGGAGCGGAAAACGTCGTATCCGCCCATAGTGTTGTGCCCGTTGGAGCTGAAGTAAAGCGTTTTGCCGTTGGGGTGTATGAACACCGCGCGCTCGTCGTAGCCCGAGGTAATTGGCTTGCCTATGGGTCTTGCCGGCATCCATATCCCCTGAAGGTCTCTGTTGGAGTAGTATACTTGGTGGGTGCCGTTGGGGTTATTCCGGTTGCTTACAAAGTAGAGCGTACGTCCGTCGGGCGACAGCGAGGCGCTGGCCTCGTGCGCCGGCGAGTTGATAGCGTTTCCCAGAGATTTTTTGGGCGTCCACGTAGCGCCGTTGCGCTTGGTGTAGCCTAAGTCTCCGCCGTTTTCGGACAGGAATACGAACAGGATGTCGCCGCTGGGGGAAATGCCCGCTGCGGCGTCGTTAGTGTTAGGCGTATTGATGGGCTTGTCCAACTTTATCGGCGCTATCCACTCCCCTGCCTGACGGTGCGTTACGTAGATATTTTCGTTAAACTGCTCGTCTGAGCCCGTTATGGAGTGCTGGTCAGGGCGCGAGGAGGTGAAGTAAAGGCTGGAGCCATCTGCGTTAATGAGCGGCCCATACTCCGAGAACGACGTGTTAACTACGCTCCCAAGGTTATCAATGAATACATTTACGGGTTTTTCCATTAGCTCCTTAGCCGTTTTGCATTCGGCAATTTTTTTGGCAATGTACGTCATGTCGCTCTGGTAGGCTTTGTCTTTAGCGTTCGCAAGCTTTTTGCTCGCCTCAAAAGCAGCAATAGCCTTGTCAAACTCGTAGTTCAGGTGGTAGGCCTCGCCGAGCAGCGTGTAAGCTCTGTATTTCAACGGCGAGGACAAGCTAACCGCTTTTTCAAGATATTTTAACGCTTGCTCTTTCTCTGTTGAGCGCAGGTAGCAATCTCCAATCATGATGTTGAGCTCAGCGTTGTTGGGGTTGAAGTCATTAGCCGCCAGCAGGTATGGCAACGCTTTAATTTTGTTGAAAGGGGAGCCGTGGTTGTACTCCTCCAAGCCCAGCTCCAGCTGTTCTTTCGCCATTTTCAGCTCGTCCTTGCTCTTCGGGAAATATTTTTTTTCAAACTCCACGTTTGGCTGCTGAGCTAAAGCAATGTTAAAGCAAGACAGCGACAAGGCTGCTATTGCGTAGTATATCTTTTTCATCTCTCAAATATTATTATTCAGTTAGTTAAAGTATAAAACTCCCATTAGTTGCACTGCGCAGCAACGTACCCTTGCGCCGACGGCACATTCAGCTCAACCGCTTTTTGCCAGTCGGAGCAGGCGCCTTTTTCATCGCGCATCATCTCCTTGACAATACCTCGATTTAGGAACGCTTGCCCAAATTCTCTATTTATTTCGATAGCTTTGTTGTACTCTACCAGCGCTTCGGCGTATTTTTTCTGCTTATAGTAGGCATTTCCGGCGTTGTTGAATGCTTGGTAGTAGCCGGCGTTGTACTCTTTAGCGCGCAAAAAATCCGCCAGCGCGCCTTCGTAGTCCTCCTTTCCCAGCTTGGCAAGCCCTCGATTGTTGTATATCATAGCATTTTCGGGGGCAAGCTGAATGGCTTCGTCATAATCTTGAATAGCCTCCTCATACTGGTTCGTAAGACGGAAAATCGCGGCGCGATTGCTATACAAAAAATCTACCGAGGGGTTGATGACAATGGCGTTGGTGTAGTCTTCGAGCGCAGCCTCGTAGCGCTCCAAGCTGCGGTTTGCGCTGCCTCTGTCGTTGTAGGCGTAGTAGTAGGTGGAGTCGGCGGCAATGCACTTGTTGTACTCCTCGATGGCGGCCTCGTACAGCTCGGACAGAAACTTAATAGCGCCCTTGTAGTAGTAGGCTTTTGCCATCTTGGGGTCATGCTTTACCGCTTCCGTATAGTCTGCGTCGGCTTTGTCAAAGCTGCCCTGCTCCTGATAAATGCGCCCGCGCGAAAAGTAGGCGCTTGCGTTGGGTTGCTGCTTTATGGCGGCGGTGTAATCTTTTATCGCCTCCTCGTTGCTGCCCATCTTTTCCTTTGCCACGCCTCTATTGTAGTATGCTTCGGCAAAGCTTCCCCCCTTTTCGGCAATCGCCTTGGTAAACTTGCTAATTGCAGCCTCGTAGTCCTCCCGCTCAAGCAGCGTCACGCCTTCGTTGTATAAAACTTCCCCTTTGGTGTTTTTTATGGTGGACGCGCGCACAACTTTGTCATCATCCGACTTAACGTTCTCCTGCGCGCGGGTAGCGGTTGCTATCGCCAGCGCCCCCATAACGAATGTCAATAATCTCTTTTTCATTGCTTATTACTTTTTTTATTGTTTATTTTCCATATCCATTTTATTATATTTAGCAGAATGTACAGCAAAACGATGGGCGCAAAGGCCGCAAATACCGATATGGAGTAGAGCGGACAGAGCAGCATCGTTACCCCCGACAGCAGCAGAAATACCAGCTGTAGCGAATATTTTTCCGGCACAAAATCTTTTACTTTGAACGAAAACATGGGGATTTCGCACACCAGCAAAAAGGAAAACAGCAGCGCCAGCGCCGGAATTGTCCACACCCCGAGCGAGCTGTCAACGCAAATGACCGAAACCGACGTAAAAAACAGCGCGTTGGCAGGCGTTGGCAAGCCACGGAATGAGCCGGTTTGCCTGTCATCTACGTTAAACTTCGCCAAGCGTAGAGCCGAAAAAACCGTGAGCAGGAACGGCGAAAACGCCAGCAAGTGGTAGCCGCCCTCCGCTGTGACCATCATGCCGCACAAAGCGTGGTACAGCATTACCGCCGGAAGCGTGCCAAAGCTGACCATGTCCGCCAGCGAATCGAGCTGCTTCCCCACCGGCGAGTACGCCTTGAGCAGGCGCGCCGCAAAGCCATCCAGAAAATCGAACACCACCGCCGCCAGCACACATACCATCGCGCCAAACGTATGGCCATCAAGCGCCAGCACGATGCCTGCGCAGCCGCACAGCAGGTTGAGGCAGGTGATGACGTTGGGGACGGTAAGCAGCCGTATTTTGTTAGCCATGGGATGATTTTTAAACTTTCAAAAATGATATTCACTAAGCTGAATGTTATCCAACTTAGCGCGGGTACAAAAGTAGCTACTTTTTTGTGCCGTTGTTCTTATTTAGTTCCTGTTTTTTCGTATCTTTACACGCCGAAATTACCGGCATTCGACATAAAGCGTTGAGAATTACGCATAATTTTACATTTTGGCTGTTTGTAGTTTGTCAAAAAAATATACATACATGCTGCTATTGGCGACTTTATCTTCATCCTTGTGCAGCCACGCCCGCGCCGCTGCCCCCAAGTACAGCAACGAGTTTTTGTCGGTGGGCGTAGGGGCGCGCGCGCTGGGCATGGGCGGCGCGGCGGCCTCCGTTGCCGCTCCCGACGCCTGCGCCGCCTACTGGAACCCTGCGCTGCTGACAACCCTGCAGCCCGCAAGGAGCGCCGCGCTTATGCACGCGGAGTATTTTGCCGGCGTGGCAAAGTACGACTTCGGCGCGTTTGCCTACCGGTTAGACTCCGCCACCACCGCCGCCGCAACCTTTATCCGCTTTGGCGTGGACAACATTCCCCAAACCACCGACCTCATCGACAAGGATGGCAACTTTAGCTACGACCGGCTAAGCTACTTCTCCACCGCCGACTACGCCTTTACGTTTTCGCTCGCAAAGCGGACAAAAGTAGCCGGACAGACGCTGAACGTTGGCGCTAACGCCAAAATAGTGTACCGCAACGTGGGGAAATTTGCCGCCGCCTACGGCTTTGGCGTGGACGTTGGGGCGCACTACCGCCTTGGGCGCTGGAGCTTTGGGGTGATGCTGCGGGATATTACCACCACCGTTAACGTGTGGACGTACAACGCCGGCGCGCTGGAAATCCCGCCCTACGTAATGCCCTCCGGCGATACCATCACCAACAGCGTGCCCGCCGCCCAAACGGAGGTGACGCTGCCAAAGGCTACGCTCGCCGCCGCCTACGCTATCCGCTTTAGCAAAGATTTTTCCATGCTCGCCGAAGCCGGCGTGGACGTTACCACCGACGGGCAGCGCAACGTGCTCGCCTCCACCAAATGGCTGAACATCGACCCGCGGCTGGGCGTGGAGGGAAGCTACAAAAACATGGTGCACCTGAGAGCCGGCGTCAACAACGCGCAGCGCATTTCGGACTTCGACGGCAAAAGCCACCTCACCGTGCAGCCCAACATGGGCATAGGCGTCAGCTTTATGGGCTTTGCGCTCGACTACGCGCTCACCAACATTGGCTCGGTGGGCGTGGCGAGCTACTCAAATATTTTTTCGGTAAGCTACGGGTTTTGAATTAGTGATTAGCGATTAGTTATTTTGTTGCAACGGCGTTTTAGCTGATTACGGAAGCATCCGCCACATTCCGTTAGGAATGTATCGCTCGGTAGAAAAAAGCTACCAACCACAAGCCTGCATTCCGTAGGAATGCAACCCAAAGGAGGCATTCCTACGGAATGCCCGAACGACGGTGGCAATTCGTTTCTACCGAGCGATACATTCCTAACGGAATGCTGAATGCAACCGCAACAATTTGCCGAGCTTGGGGAAAGTTTTTCCGCTGCAACAACGTCAGCTATTACGTGATGGCATATTTAAAAATGGTACGATTTTTTTTGGTTGGAACGGTGATGCTCCTTTTGGGCTCGTGCGGCGGCAAGGCGCCGCGCAGGAGCGTGCGCGATATTGTGAGTACTATCCCAAGGCTACAGCTGGTAAGCCCCCAAAGGCAGATAAGCATAAAAAACAGCGAGCGCCTCACCGTAACCTACCTGCGCAACGGCGCTCAGTACGACTCGGTGGTTGTCTTTTTTGACGGCAGAAAAATTGCGCGCATGGCGGATACTACAGCCAACATTCACGTAGAGGCAAAAACGCTTGGCGCTAAGCAGCTGACGGTGGCGGCCTTTTTGGGGGGCACGGAGGCTGCGGCAGCAATAGTGAGCATCACCGTCCTTGCGCCCAGCGCGCCCAAGCTGCACGGCTACACGGTGGTCAACGCCTACCCGCACGACGAGCGCGCCTACACGCAGGGGCTGCTGCTGCACCGCGACGTGCTGTACGAGGGTACCGGCATTTACGGCCAGTCGGCGGTGCGAAAGCTCGACCTGAAGAGCGGCAGCGTGCTTCAGCAAAAGGCGCTGGACGGAAAATTTTTTGGCGAGGGCATTTGCATTCTCAACGGTCTGCTCTACCAGCTCACGTGGCGCGAGCAAACCTGCCTTGTGTACAGCTGCGAAACGCTGGAGCAGCTCGCCACGCTGCGCTACTCCGGCGAGGGTTGGGGGCTTACCACAGACGGCT
The DNA here is from genome assembly GCA_031288885.1 of Prevotellaceae bacterium. Taxonomy (GTDB): domain Bacteria; phylum Bacteroidota; class Bacteroidia; order Bacteroidales; family UBA932; genus JAITMY01. Next base: position 7,622 of record JAITQP010000238.1, read on the forward strand.
CCTATTTGATTATGAGCAACGGAAGCAACGTGATTAGCTTCCTGTCGCCCGCCGATTTTGTGGTGCGAAAGCGCTTGGAGGTTTACACCGACCGCAGCGCAGTGGGGCAGCTCAACGAGCTGGAGCTGATTAACGGCGAAATCTGGGCAAACGTTTACGGCAGCGACAACATTGTCCGCATCGACACGGCAAGCGGCGCGGTAACCGGCGTGGTAAACCTCCAAAACCTGCTCCCACACAACCTGCGGGACAACAACACCGACGTGCTGAACGGTATTGCCTATAACGAAAAAACCGGACAGATTTTTGTTACCGGAAAAAGCTGGAAAAGGCTATTTGAAGTAGTGATTAATGATTAGCGATTAATGATTAGCTGAATTTGTCTGTCTTTGAAAACATCTTTACGCTCCCGTTGAGCAACCCTGTACTGCTGTTTGCGGTGGTATTGCTCATCATTTTGTTTGCGCCCATCATTTTTACCAAGCTGCGCATTCCCTACATTGTGGGGCTTATTGCGGCGGGCATCATTGCGGGGCCGCACGGGCTGAACGTCATCTCGAGCGGCAGCAGCATCGACCTGTTCAGCACGGTGGGGCTGCTCTACATTATGTTCATCGCCGGCGTGGAGGTGGACATCAACGGCTTCAAGCGGAATAAGGTCAAGAGCCTCGTCTTTAGCCTCTACTCCTTCACCATACCCATGGCGCTGGGCGTTGTGGTGGGCATTTTTTTGCTCGGCTACAGCGTGGCAACGTCGGTGCTGCTGGCGTGCATGTTTGCCTCGCACACGCTGCTGACCTACCCCATTGCGAGCCGCTACGGCATTACCAAAATCCGGTCGGTGAGCATGACCGTTGTTGCCACCGTCATTATCGACACGCTGGCGCTCCTGACGCTGGCGGTGGTGGTGGGCAACCATCGGGGCGAGCTGGACACGCTCCACTGGGTGCGGTTTGCGCTCCTGATGCTGGCGTTTGGGGTGGCGGTGCTGTTTGGCCTGCCGCTGGTAGCCCGCTACTTCTTCAAGCGCAACACCGACAGCATAGCCCAGTATATTTTTGTGCTGGCCATGATGTTTTTGTCCGCATTTTTTGCGCAGCTCATCGGCATGGAGGGGATTATCGGCGCGTTTTTGTCGGGCATTGCCCTCAACCGGCTCATCCCGAGCACGTCGGCGCTCATGAACCGCATAGACTTTGTGGGGAATGCGCTGTTTATCCCCATTTTTCTCATCAGCGTGGGGATGCTGGTTGACCTGCGCGTGCTGTTCACGTCGCTCTCCGCCGTTGCGGTGGCGGTGGTGATGACCGTAGTTGCCATTGCGGGCAAGTACATTCCGGCGTACCTGACCCAAAAAACGTTTAAGCTCAAGCTGGTGGAGCGCACCATGATTTTTGGGCTAAGCAACGCCCACGCCGCCGCCACGCTGGCGGTGGTGATTGTGGGGCGGCAAATTGAGCTCTTCAACAACGACGTGCTCAACGGCACCATCTTAATGATATTAGTCACCTGCGTTGTCAGCTCGTTTGCGACCGAAAAGGCTTCGCGCAGCATTGCCGCCGCCACCAAGCCCATCGTGGGCACGGGGCGCAAAGCCGGTAGAATACTCATCCCCGTGAGCAACCCCGATACCATTGAGCGGCTGGTGGAGTTTGCCATCATGATACGAAGCGAAATCAGCCACGAGCCGCTCTACGCCATCTACATTTCGGACAGGCAGCAGGCCGGCAAATCCCAGTGGGAGCACGGCGAGCGTATGCTCGAAAAGGCCGCCTTTAGCGCCGCCGCCAGCGACGTGGCGCTCGAAATGATCCACGAGGCGGACAACAACGCTGCGCGCGGCATCATAAAAGCCGCCAAAGACCACGCCATTACCGATATCGTTTTGGGGCTGCATCAGTCCTCCAGCTTTGGGGACACGCTGTTCAGCATGAGGCTAAGCACGCTGCTTAAGGGCACGAGCCAAACCGTGTTTGTGGCAAAGCTCCTGCACCACGCCAACACCATTCAGCGCATTGTGACCGTCATTCCGCCGCACGTGGAGTACGAGGCCGGATTTGTCAACTGGTTTTACCGCTTGGGAAACCTGCACCGGCAAACCAACGCCAAGCTGATGCTCTACAGCGATGAGCATACGCTGGAGGAGGTGCACCGCCTCAACCAGCGCAGCGAAAACGCCGTCGAAATACAGTGCGTGGAGTTTAACCAGTGGGCGCACTTCCACACGCTCGCCACCCTGCTCAAACCCGACGACCTGTTTGTGGTGGTCGCCGCCCGCAAGGCAGCCGTGTCGTACAACCCCGCCATGGAAAAGCTGCACAACGTGCTGGGCAGGTACTTTAGCAGCAACAGCATCATGATTATCTACCCCAAGCAGTTCGTCAGCGACGAGGAGCAGGTGAAGTTCCTGAGCGGCGGAAAGTAAGGAGAATTAAGAATTAGGAATGGCGTTGTTGCAGCGCTGCACGCTTCGCGTCATTGCGAGACCCGAACCCATATACGGGAAAAAAAGTGAAAAGACGAAATTTGTAATATGCTAATAATTATGTCTAATGCAGCTTTGTGAATTGGCTCCGCCGAGCTCCGGTTGCCCGTAGGGCAATAATATCAATAGAAAAAACAGAAACGGTTTATTTTCATTAGCCCGTAGGGCTTTAATATTATTTTCGTGCTTATTAATCCCCTACGGGGAATAGAAAGAGGAGAAATTCTCCTCTTTCTATTGATATTGTTCCCCTACGGGGAATAGGTGAGAGTAGTGGGATAACGCTCATTGTGTTTAATGTGCTAATAATTATGTCTAATGCAATTTCGTCATTGCGAGCGAAGCGACGCAACCCAGCGACGCACGCCTCGCGTTGCCTTGCCCGTATTTCTGGATTGGCTTCGCCGAGGTCGCGATGGCGCAAAGCGTGCAGCGAGGCGGTAGCCTGCGAGGAGATTCCTCGCTACGCTCGGAATGACGGCGGAGGGCGGACAAAAGGAGGTAAGCAAAGGGCGAAGGGAGTAAAACGAAGGGAGCAAAACGGAGGGAGCAAGGCGCCGTTGCGTCAGCCTAATTCCTAATTCGTAATTCCTAATTCATTCGTAATTCATTTTGGATTTTATGTAATCAACATAATCATCAACCAATTAATTAACAACCAAAAAAAACAAAAAAAGATGAAAAAGATGAAAAGAAGCATGATGTATTTTTTTGCGCTGCTGCTGCTTAGCGTGGCGGCGCAGGCGCAGGTAGGCATGTCGCCGGCCGGAGCGCAGGGCAGGGGCGCG
>JAITQP010000313.1 GCA_031288885.1 Prevotellaceae bacterium
ACAAACAATTTCAAAACCGCCAAAGAAAAAATACAAAAAAATTAGCCGAAAATTGCTACCTTTGCTACCTGTTTAATCACAACTATTCTAATGCTATGGCAACAAAAAGCAAAACTTTCATCTTGGAGGGGCAGGCTGCGTGGGAGCAGACGGGCGAGGGCGTTCGCCGTCAGATAATGGGCTACAGCGAGCAGCTGATGCTGGTAAAGGTAGAATTTCAGCAGGGCTCCGTTGGCGCGATGCACGAGCACCCGCACGCGCAAGCCAGCTACGTGGCGAGCGGCAAGTTTGAGGTGCAAATTGGCGAGGCAAAGCAAACGCTGGCCTGCGGCGACGGCTTTTTTGTTGAGCCCAACGTTCCGCACGGCGTGCGCTGCCTCGAGGCCGGCGTGCTGGTGGACACGTTTACCCCCGTGCGGCGCGACTTCTTGAAAGCCTAAGCGCTGTAAATCTTTTCGGAATTTCTACTCCTTTGCCACGTAAACCATCCCGTCGTCGCAGCCGTGAATGGTGCGGTTGTCTTTCATTTGCTGCTCAATGTAGTCGATGTGCTCCTGCGTGATGGTTTGCCCGGGTATGAGCACCGGCACCCCGGGCGGGTAGGGCGTTACAAAAAATGATGAGATGCGCCCGCGCGCGTGCTCAATCTTTATCTGCTCGCGCGGCTCAAAAAAGTAGGAGAGCCCCGCCGTTTGCACGTCGGGGATTTTTACGCCTGCGCCGTGGCGCACTTTTCTGTCAAAGCGCACGGCCTCGTGCTCCAGCTCGCTCAGGGCAAAGAAGAGCTCGCCCTCCTTGGCCGTTGAGGTGCCAATGGTGAAGAGGAACAGGATGGTGCCCTCCGGCGTTGTTTTCTCCACCTCAAATCCCTTTTCTTGCAGGTAGTTTTGTATTTGCTTCACCTCGCAGTCCAGCGCGGAAACGTCGAGCAGCACCTTGAGCGGGTCGTTCCCGTAGCCGTAGGTTTTGAGGTGCCTAAACTCCCGCTGAAAATCGCTAAACTCAACAACCTTTATCTTCGATAGCCTTCCGCGCACCGCATCGCGAAAGCGCTGCGCCTGCTCCAGCGCTTTCCCCATCAGCTTAAAGCCCTCTATCTCCATCTGCATGGAGCACACGCCAAGCGAGGCGATAATCTGGTACTGGGGCGAGGTGGAGGTGTAGAGGTGAAATATTTCGCGGAAGTAGTCCTCGTCAAAATCCGGATCGTTTACGTGGATGTAGGAGCTCTGGCTGAACGCCGACAGCACCTTGTGGGCGCTGTGCGTCACGTAGTCCGCGCCCGAGCATATCGCCGAGTACTCCCGAAAGTAGGGGTGAAACGACGCGTAGCCAAACCACGCCTCGTCGATGAACACCTTAATGTTCGTTCCCTTTGCCTGATTTATCTTTTTTACCAGCTCCACCACGCGGCGGATGGGGATTAGAATGCCGTCGTAGGTGCAGCCGGTGAGGATTACGAGTTTCACGTCGGGGTTTTTCCTTATGGCGTCCTCAATGTCCTTTATGGAGGGCGGCGCAAAAACGCCGTAGCGCGTGGAGTACTGGCTGTTGACGTAGATGGGCGTTGCCTGCGACTGGATGCAGCCGTAGTGCACCGATTTATGGCAGTTGCGGTCAACAATGGCCTTGTCGCCCGCACGCAGGAGCGTCTGCATGATGATCTTGTTGGAGTTGGACGATCCGTTGGTGACAAAGAACGTTTTGCGCACGTTGAACGTTCGCGCCGCCTTTGCCTCCGCCAGCCCCACGTATCCGGTGGAGTCGAGCAGCGAGCCGAGGTGCTCCACCGACGCCGAGAGGTCGCCCAAAAAGACGTTGTCGCCAAAAAACTCGTAGAACCCGTAGAGGTACGGCGAGTTCTTGAAGCTGCGCCCGCCGGCGTGCCCGGGCGTGTGCCACGTGTAGTTTGCCTCCTCCACGTAGTCCTTGTAGGCCGTCCAAAAGGGGGTGCGCCGCCGCTCGTTAAAGGTGTTGAGAATACGCTGAAGCTCCAAGTGGTGGTTGTTCACCAGCTCCTTTTTCTGAATGAAGTGCACGTTTCCCAAGCGAGGGTTGTACAGGCCGTAGGTGTTCTGCTCCGACGTGAGGATGAAGATATGAATATTTGAGCGGAGGGCTACGATTTTCTCCACAAATGACATGGATCGGCACACCTCCCAGCTTACGACTACGGCCTGCACGTCGCCGTACTCGGCTTTGAGCTGCTTGCTGTTGCCGGAGGGCATTACACCGCACTCTATGTACTCCAGCGCCGCCTCCTGCGAAATTGCCTTTACAAATTCAATGCTTATTGAGTTAATCTTCTCAAGCGTTCCTTTTACCTTGTTGAAGCTATCGTAAAGGATTTCACCTGCGCTCTTGCTGTTTTCTACCAGCAAAATCTGAATGCGGCAGGTTGGGTTGGTTTGCTTTGCCATTATTTACGGTCAAAAAATAAAACTAATGCCTCATTCATTTAACGCGAAAGTATTTCGTACGCGCACGTACTTCTTTTCCATTTTCTTGGCAGGTGCCATGATGCGATGTCGGGGTTCCACCTCCGGAAAGTCTTTTTCTTTAAATTCCAGCATAAAATTATCAGGGAGCTTATCCAGCTCGCTTGGATTGTCATGCAAATAGTTCACAAAATCAAACGTCAAGCCAATATTCCGTTGTACTATTTCTTTGTGCGTCATCGTTATTATTTTTTAATTTTTCCCATATATCTTTCTCTATACCACTCCCAGCGGTCTTTCAAGTCTTGTTCTGCGTATTGGGCGGCGCTTTTCAGCGAGTCCATTTCAATAGATTGCTTTTCCTTATCGCCATTGGGGAGCAAGACATCACGATGAAAAAAGCCGTGAGCACAATCATAGCGAACAATAGCGACCCATTGTCCATCAATAACTGTTTCATATTGGTACATCACGTCTTTTAATATACCACTGTCAGTTTTCAAATGCACACGCAGGTGATTTTTATCACTGGGGTCTAATGACGATATGAATGTTATTTCTTTCATTTTCTAAATGCTCCTGCAAATATACGCAAAATTCGTCATTCAAAACCACCCCGTCACACCATATCTGTGCTGTGCCAGCTACAGGCTGTCGGCAGCCTCCGTAGGTGAAAAGTTCAAACGTCCCTCGCCTTTTACCTCCACAAGCTTTCGGGGTAAATGCCTTTATGTATTAGCTCGTTGATTTTCATCACCACGGTAGGTTTGTCTTCGGCGTAGGTTACGCCAAACCACTTGGCGGGCGTGTCCAGCACCTTCACTTTTGCCTCTCCGCTCCGTATGAGCTTGTCAATAACGTAGGGGATGAAAAATTCGGACTTGATGTTTTGGCCGTTTTCCGTCAGGAACTCCTTAAAGCATCGCTCCGAGTGGTCAAAGTACTCCGGCGTAAATCCCCACATGTTCATCGACACCGGCACGTTGTCCTCGAGCGTGTTGAGCATGCCTTTTTCGTCCTTGTAGGCGGGTTTTTTGCCCAGCCGCTCAATGTGGGTGCGCTCTACCACGGAAACCAGAAAATCGTCGTCGCTTTTTTCGCAAATTCCGCGCGACACCGCCCCCGACTCGGAGAGGGTGTTGTTGAGGCGGTAGCCCACCATGGCGTAAAGGTTTTTTTTGTCGGCAACCTCGCCCAAGAATTTTGCCAGAATATCGAACGATTCTTTGCCGTAAAAATCGTCGGCGTTGATAACGGCAAAGGGCTCACGGATGACCTCTGCGCCCATCATCACGGCGTGGTTGGTGCCCCACGGCTTGGTGCGCTC
>JAITQP010000314.1 GCA_031288885.1 Prevotellaceae bacterium
ACACACACAGGTACTCTATAATCGCGCGGGCGCGTATTATAGCAAATATTTTTCAATTTTCAAATATAGCCGCAGCATGTTTTTTTGCATGTTGCGGTTTTTTTTGTGCGGTGAGCTCACCGGCACACAGCGAGCGTTTTCTCCAAAGAGAACGCTCGAAGCATTTTTATTAATCTCAAAAAACAAAAAAATGAAAAAAAACATGACTTTCTTGTGTGCTTTGCTGCTCGTTGGGGCAATAGGCATGATGACCGCCGGAGCGCAAGGCTCCGGCAGCAAGCCCACGCTGGCCGTATTTGTGGTGGGCATGCAAACCGACGCGCTGGGCAACGATCTTGCCCAGCAAATAGGCGCTGAGCTTAACCGCAGCAGCCGCTACGACGTGCTACCCAGCACAAACAACGCGCTGGCAAACAAGCTCACCGAGCTTCGCAAGCAAAACGCGAGCAGCATAGACCGCAACGCCCTTGCCAAGTGGGGACGAGCAAACGGCGTATCTGTGATATGCTTGGTTACCGACGCCATCAAAGGCAATGACCACATGTTTTCGGCGCAACTCATTGATGTAAAAGGCAGCAAGCTGTCCGGCAAAGGCCACTACATTCGCACCGGCGTGAATAGCGGCGAACTTTCGCGGGTAGCGCTGGCGTTGGCAAGGCAGCTGGACGGGTCAGAGCGCAGGCGTAGCGCTTCAACTCCAGCGCGGAGTTACCCTGCGGAGCTGGATATTGAGATGGTGTACGTGGAAGGAGGAACATTCACGATGGGGTGCATTCCTGAACGGGATGGCGCGTGCTTCTCCGACGACGGGCGCGAGCGCCCCGTGCATGATGTGACGTTGAGTAACTTTTACATCGGCAAGTACAAGGTAACGCGGGCACAATGGCTGGCCGTAATGAAAGATCACCCTACGCTTGCCAAACCCGGCAATTGGACTAATAATGACGATGATCAGGTGCCCGTTGGGAGTATCAGCTGGTTAGACATCGACACCGCCTTTCTTCCGCGGTTGAACGCACTCACGGGAAAGAATTACCGCCTACCCACCGAGGCCGAGTGGGAGTACGCAGCACGCGGCGGGAAGTATCAGGAGGGTACCCAGTACAGCGGCAGCAATAATCTTAACGAGGTAGGGTGGCACTTCGGCAATGGCGGCGTTCTGCAACATCCAGTAGGGCAAAAGAAGCCGAACGCGCTGGGTGTTTACGACATGTCCGGAAGCCACTGGGAGTTGGTTTACGACTATTATGGCGGCTACTCGGCTACGGCAGTCACTAACCCTACAGGGCCCAATAGCAGCTGGGGCCGCACGTTCCGCAACGGCAACTGGGAGTATGACGTATCCTTGTGGCCCCGCATTGCTACTCGCGGAGGAGGAGGGGCCAATGCCCGCAACGTGTATAATAGCTTGCGCTTGGTTTTGCCTGCACAGTAACTTTTTTGTCGGCATCCTACTTCCCATGTGAGCAAACGAACTTTGCTGCGTCGGAATGAAAAGAAAAAGGAGAATGGAAAAACCTTGCTTCCATTCTCTTTTTTACGTACATAGGGCGGGTTTTAAACCCGCCCCTACGGTGCGCACGCCTCAGTACACCGGAATATTCTGCTTAAACATGTCGGAAATAATTTGCTCCATGGAGTAAAAGCCGGACGGCTTGTCGCATAGCCACTTTGCGGCAAAGAGCGCGCCCTGCCCAAATGCTCCGCGGCTGATGCTTTCGTGCACCAGCCGGATGGTCTGGTTGGGTAGACCGAAAATCACCTCGTGCTTGCCAACAACGCCCCCCACGCGCACAGAGTTCACGTGGCGCGTGTTCTCGAGCCCGAGTATGCCGGCTATCTTGAGCGCCGTCCCCGACACGCCCTTTTTGTCGCGAAAGTGCTCCTCAATAATCTCAATGTCGGCGTGGGGCGCAATGCTTTGCAGCACCTGCGAGGCTACGAGGAGAAAGTTTACGCCAAGCGTAATGTTGGGGGAGTAGAGCACCGCGCTATGCTCCGAGTACGCCCTTAGCGTGTCAATGGCCGCCTGATCCAGCTTGGATATTGCCGAAATAATTTTGATGCCAAGGCGGGGAGCCGCCTCGTAGTTTTTGTAGCCCGAGGCGCCGGAGAAATCAATAATAATGTCAACGAAGTGCTTTTTGAAAAACTCCGTGCTCATCTGATCTACCGAGAAAATGGGGGTGGCGTCGCGCTCATAGCCAAGCAAGCGGCTGGCGTACTTGTGATTTGAGGTTTTGGAGCGGCGCACAATCCACGCAAAATCAACCTGCTTATCCTGCATAATCTCCTGCGCCACAATTTTCCCCGTTTTACCAAAACCAAATAAGCCTATTTTAATTTTATTCATATAAATCTGTTACTTTGTTAGTGCATATCAACATACAAATATAGCAGAAATTGCGGAAATTCCTAATGTTTGTAAGATTTGCACCACTGCGTAAGCCCGCACTCCTCGCACTTTGGGCGTCGCGCAACGCAGATGTATCGCCCGTGCAGGATGAGCCAGTGGTGGGCAATGGGTCGCAGCTCCGGCGGGATGTTCGCGGTGAGCTGCCGCTCCACGTCGAGCGGCGTTTTGCTGGCTGCCGCCGCAAGCCCCAGCCTTTTTGCCACCCTAAAAACGTGCGTATCGACGGCAATGGCGGGCTTGTTGTACACCACGCCGGCAATAACGTTGGCCGTTTTGCGCCCCACGCCGGGGAGGCGTTGCAGCTCGTCCACGTCGTCGGGGACAACGCTGTGGAAGTGGCTCACGAGCATCTCCGCCATGCCCTTCAGGTTTTTGGCCTTGTTGTTGGGGTACGAGATGGACTTGATGTACTCGTAAATTTCGTCCACCTCCGCCTGCGCCAGCTTTTTTGCCGTAGGAAAGGACTTAAAAAACGCCGGCGTGACCATGTTCACGCGCTTGTCGGTGCACTGCGCCGACAGGATTACGGCCACCAGCAGCTCGTAGGGGTTGCGGTAGCGCAGCTCGCTTTCGGCTACAGGTACGTTGGTCTTAAACCATTCAATGATGCGCAGATAGCGCTCGGAGGTCGTCATAGCTTACCGGATTTATGTTGAATTGAGGTGTAAAGATAGCGAATAGAAAATAAAAACGCGCACCGCTGCGGGAATAAAAATGGTACACCGCAATACCATAGCGGGTTACGCATGGTTGCCGGCGCCCCAGAAATCCCTCGGAAACCTATTTTAGTCGCGCGCGCTTGGAAATCTCATGATTTTCATCTACTTTTGCCAAGCGGTTAGCGATTTGACCGCGACCAACAAAAACGTTTAATGAAATTTAATAGAAACTGAAATGAAAAGAATTGTCAACCTTTTAGCCTGCGCAGCTACAACGCTGCTCCTCTCAACCTGCACCTCGCTCTCCGATAAGCTCGTTATCAAGGGAAATTTGGCCGGACTGCAATCCGGCGACACGATAGTGGTGCACATCAACGACTTTGAGCGGCAGCTTATGGCAGGCGATACGATTGCCGTAACCAACGAAAATCATTTTTACTTTGAGCGCAAGCTCGATAAAATCCCCTACAACGCAGACCTGTACTACTTTCCGGCAGATACAACGCTCAGCCGTTACTCAAAAACGCTCGACCTTTCGTCAACGTCCGACAAGCTGACGCTGCAAGGCAGCGCTGCCGACTTCACCTACGCCACGGTGAGCGGCGGTTTTTACAGCAACAAAGCCACCAAAGCCTACGTACACGTAGTGGACAGCCTCTACAAGGCCGCGCTGGCGGCGGCAGACGCCCTACAGCAAGCCCAAACGCAGAGCGACACGGTGGAGGCAAAACGGCTCGACGAGGAGTTTAGCCGCTTGGCCGGTCAGCTGGAGGCGGAGGAAGCCGCGTTTATCAAAAATCACCCCGACGTTACGTACGCCGCCTACCTGTACGTTTCCATCTCGCGGTGGGAAACGCTGAAAAAGGTGCAGGAGCAGTACGCGGCGTTTACGCCCAAGCTACAGCAGTCGGCCTACGGCGAGCGGATAAAGAGCAACATCGACAAGCGCTCGGTGATAGCCGCCGGAGCGCAGCTGCCCGACTTTACGGTAACGGACATCAACGGCAGCTCCATCTCCTCCGCCGACCTCAAGGGGCAGTACGTGCTGCTGGACTTCTGGGGGTCGTGGTGCTCGTGGTGCCGAAAGGCAAGCCCCAAGCTCGTGAAGCTCCACAACGAGTACAAAGACAAAAAGCTGCTGGTGATAGGGCTTGCGTGGGATCAAAGCCACAGCAGCTGGAAAAAAGCCATCGAAAAAGACGGGCTAACGTGGACGCACGTCAACCTGTACGACCACCGCGAGGTGAAGGATTTGTTCTGCATTTCCGCTTTCCCCACCTACGTTTTTGTGTCGCCGGAGGGCGTTATCCTCGCCAACTCAAGCGATTTTGACAAGGAAATTGAGCCCATCCTGAGGGATGCGCTGAAGTAGCGCGCACAACTCTTAGCAAACGTAAATCTGATGGGTATTGTAGCCATAGTTGGTCGCCCCAACGTTGGGAAGAGCACGCTGTTCAACCGGCTGGTGGGCGGCAGGCAGGCTATTGTTGATGAGCAATCGGGCGTAACGCGCGACCGGCACTACGGCAAGAGCGACTGGAACGGAAAAGCATTCTCGGTAATCGACACCGGCGGGTACGCCGTGAACACCGGCGACGCCTTTGAGGGGGAAATCCGCAAGCAGGTGGTTGCCGCCGTTGCCGAGGCCGACGTCATCCTCTTTATGGTGGACGTTACCGGCGGCGTAACCGCCTACGACGATGCGGTGGCCGAGCTCCTCCGCCGGTCGAACAAAAAGGTGCTGCTGGTGGTCAACAAGGTGGACAACAACAACCGCATTTACGACGCGCACGAGTTCTACAAGCTGGGGCTTGGCGACCCGTACTGCGTGTGCGCCATGAGCGGCAGCGGTACAGGCGAAATTCTGGACGAAGCCGTGAAGCACCTCTCCGGCAGCGACGACGAAGACGATACGGAAATTCCCCGCGTAGCCATTGTCGGCAAGCCCAACGTGGGGAAATCGTCGCTCGCCAACGCGCTGCTGGGCGAAGAGCGCAACATCGTAACGCCCATCGCCGGCACCACGCGCGACGCGGTGCTGTCGCGCTACAACAAGTTTGGGCACGATTTTTACCTCGTGGATACGGCGGGGCTGCGCAAGAAAGGCAAGGTGCACGAAGACCTCGAGTTTTACTCCGTTATGCGCACCATTCGCGCCATAGAGCGCTCCGACGTGTGCGTCCTCATGGTGGACGCCACGCAGGGCGTAGAGGCGCAGGATCTCAACATTTTTGGGCTCGTTGCGCGCAACAGCAAGGGCTGCGTGATTGCGGTAAATAAGTGGGATTTGGTAGAAAAAGACAGCAACACCATGAAGCGCTACCGCGAGGCCATACAAACACGGCTGGCGCCCTTCAGCGATGTGCCCATCATCTTCACCTCCATCACCGAAAAGCAACGCCTCATGGACGTGGTCAACGTCGTATCGGAGGTGTACAAAAACAGGCGGCAGCACATCTCCACCGCCAAGCTCAACGAAACCATCCTTCCCGTGATAGAAGCCTACCCCCCGCCGGCCATCAAGGGTAAGTACATAAAGATAAAGTACGCCACGCAGCTCGCGTCGCCCTCGCCGGCGTTTGCCTTTTTCTGCAACCTGCCGCAGTACGTCAAGGAGCCCTACAAGCGGTTTTTGGAGAATAAGCTACGCGAAAGCTACAACTTTAGCGGCGTTCCCATACATATTTTCCTCCGGCAAAAGTAGAGGTTAACGTAAGACTTCATTGCAACAGCATCACTCATTTGAAAGTGTAAAAGGAGAGTAGAAGTGAATAACTTCTATTCTCCTTTTTCTATATTTCCGCTCCGCTCGCCGACCGGCACGCTCGCCAGCTTACACAGGAGGGACGGACGCCACAAAGGAAAAGCTAAGGCAAAGCCACGCGGAAGCCATTGAGGTTGTAGCGGTAGCTGGGGGCGTTGTAGATATAGCGGGACGAAATGTGGATCCATTGGGGGGGCACCCTCTCTATGTGACCGCCGCGTAATACGCGGTTAGAGCTGCCGCTAACAGGACCTGTAGGGTTAGTCGCTGCAACGTTGCTATAATTCCCACTCCAGTCGTAAACCCACTCCCTAACATTTCCATTCATATCGTAAATGCCGAGAGCATTCGGCTTCCTTTGCCCTACTGGATGAGTCGTAGCGGAGGAGTTCTCCTTACACCACGCCACCTCGTTGGGATCGTTGCTCCCGCTGTACTGAAGGTTTTCGCATACAGCGTTACTCGCGCTGCCGTCGCCTTTACACCCGCGCGCCGCGTACTCCCACTCTGCCTCTGTCGGTAACCGGTAGCCTTTTTTGCCCGTTAAGGCTACGGTTTTGCTGGTACCGGTGCCGGTAATGTCGTAAGCTGCCTCCAAACCTAACTTCTTGCTCAGCTCGTTGCAAAACGTTACCGCCTCAAACCAGTCCATATTCTCCGCAGGTCGCTGGTCATCGCAGGGCATATTTCCGCAGTTGGCGCCTTTACGGTAGTAAATTTCTCCCACATCCGTTGCGGTGGTGCCCGCAACCCCCGTCATCACCGCCTTCCACTGCGCCTGCGTTATCTCGTACTTCCCTATGCTAAAGCTGCTCAACGTTACGTTGTGGGTAGGTTTCTCGATGGCGTCACAATTGGGTTGCTCGGCGGTACACCCCATCGTGAACGTGCCGCCCTCCACGCGTACCAGCTCTATGTTCAGGTCGCCATTCTTTGCAGAGGCGGTAGCGTGCTTGCGCCCCGCCCCTTCCAGCTGCTTCGCCAGCGCCAGCGCTACCCGCGCAACGTCGCCGGCAGCAACGCTCGTGCGCGTGTAGCTGCCGTGCCCGTCCAGCTTGCTGTCCTTGGTATCAATAAGCTGCGCCGAGAAGAGGTGGTCGTTGCTTTTAACGTCATCCACCACCAGGCATATCGCGCCTATGCCCTCTTTGTGCCCCCACACGGCCAGCGCATTTCGGTCTATGCTGCCGCCGCCGCCGGCTGTGTAGGCGGCCTTCAGCTCCGCGAGCTTGCCGGAGGTGTTCACCGTGGTGAGCACGTAGCGCCCGCCGGAGGTCAGGTTGGTACCCAGCGCCGTGGTAAGCGTGGTCGCGAGCGTGTTATCGCTTATGCCCACCACAAATACCGCCAGCGTGGGCTTGGTTTGCGCTCCGGCGGCCATCATGCTCGCTGCGCCAACGAGCAGCAATGCACACAAGAAAATCATGTTTTTTTTCATTTTTTTTGTTTTTTTGGAGTTAATAAAAATGCTTCGAGCGTTCTCTTTGGAGAAAACGCTCGCTGTGTGCCGGTGAACTCACCGCACAAAAAAAACCGCAACATGCAAAAAAACATGCTGCGGCTATATTTGAAAATTGAAAAATATTTGCTATAATACGCGCCCGCGCGATTATAGAGTACCTGTGTGTGTGTGTGTGTGTGTGTGTGTGTGTGTGTGTGTGTGTGTGTGTGTGTCAGTTAGGAATTGCGCAAAGCGTGTGGGCGAGCACAAAATTGTTGCCGTCACATTACGCACACCTCTCGTCCCGAGCAGAGCGAGGAACCGGAGTGCAGCTATATTTACGCTAACGCATTTCATTTTCATACTTGGTAAGTAAATCGGCGCAAAGGTAGAAAAAGATTTTACCTCCGCTCCCGTTTTTAGTCCCAAATAAGTTAAATGTGGTTAAATGACACGAAGCGTGCCTCTCCGCACCACCCCGAAACGCCGTAGGCGTTTCCCGTGAATAACCCCCAGCTTTAGCTGGGGGTGGGGCTATCTGGACAGGAACTCCCTGAGCAACGCCTACAGCGTTGTGGCGCGGCGCATGACGGCTTTCCCCAGTTGTAGCTGGGGGTTATTCACGTCCAAGTCCGTAGGACTTGGACGTGTAAACGCTCCTCGCTCCGCCTTACAATGACGAAATTGCATTAGATTAAGCACATTACAGACTTCGTCTTTTCCCTTTTTTACCCGTATATGGGTTTGGGTCTCGCAATGACGGCAGAGGGCGTTGCGTTGCCATGCTTACACGCTTTGCGCCACTAATCACTAATCACTAATCACTAATCACTACCCTAAACACTTTTTTCCCCACCGCCGACTCAACGCTGACAAAGAAAATTCCCTGCGCATAAATTACCTCCGTGATGGGGGTTGTGGTCACCCGCTCGCGTATTTTCGTTCCCAGCATATCGTATATCCGCACAGTAGCTGTCTTTGCGCCCCTCCCCTCTGCGCCGAGGTTGATGGAAAACGGTTGCCCCACCTTTGTCGGGTTAGGGTAAAGGGTGTAGGGCGCATGGCTGGACGCGGCGTTGCTCCAAA
>JAITQP010000105.1 GCA_031288885.1 Prevotellaceae bacterium
GAGAACCTCCACGCAAAAAGCTTGCGCGCATTTGCGCAAAAATATGCGCCGCAGCGCGCCGTTCGCATCTCCATGTCCGACTACCGCGAGGAGGAGTGGATGACAAATGTGCCGCTATATGGGATAGTGAATATCGCGCAAGGTATAAAATAAGACTTGCTGAATTTACCCACATTTGTTCACTGCCAATGAACAGGTTTATTCATTACTAATGAACAGATTGAATATATAATAATCTCATTTTCAGCATATTTTTATAACAAGATAATCTCTTAAATAGGGAAATGAGGTTGGTATATGGGGATATTTTTGACATTGGCTAGTGAGGTTATTTTGTTAGAAGAATGAGGTAGAAAAGCACGTTCCCCACCGTATTTGCCGTCCCGTTAGGGACGGAATGTGGGTGTTAGCGCCGCAACCTCATTCCATCTCATCAATAAGGTTTAACGAGGTTGGTCGGGGCGGCGCAAAGCATGCAATGGCGCGAGGCGTGCGGCGACGGCTGTTTGCGGGGAGGTTCCTCCGCTTTGTGCGCTCGTTCCTCGCGCGCGTCGGTCGGAATGACGGCAGGGGCGAGCGAGCGTGGTATGTAGGGACGGGTTTTAAACCCGTCCCTACATACCATGCGCTGCGCCATTAACCATTATTTTTCAGCGCGGCCAGCTCGGCAAGGGCTCGGGCAAGTGCGGCAGCGGTTTCGGTAATAACGGCGTCCTTTTCAGTAATAACGGCATCTTTTTCGGCGAGTTTTCTCTCCATCGCCGCGTAGCTCGCGTCACTCCTGGCCTGGTCAATGTCGCGGTCGTAGATGGCCAGCTCGGCCTTCGTGTACGCGCCCTCCTCGCAGATGGCTATCGCCAGCTTTATCTCTTCGGCCTCCAGCAGCTCCTCGGGGGGCGTTTCGTAGCGCGCTATCTCCTTCAAAAACCGTAGCCACAGCACCGCCATGCGCTTGTCAGTCTGGCTCCACGTCTCGGGCTTAAATTTGGGCAGCTCCACCAGCACAAACTCAAGCCCCTCCAGCACCTCGTCGGGGTTGCTCTTTTCGGATATGCGGTAGTGGTGGTACCACTTCGGCTCCTCCTCCGCTTTGGGGTGTCGGGGGAGCGTGGCGTTGACTATCGCCAGCGTGTACACAGTCTGCGCCTCCACGAGGGGGAGCGCAGGATCGGTCTCTTTTTCCTTGTCCATCTGGCTGACGTAGGTTTTTGAGGCGTTGAACACCAGCCGCCGCGCAAAAAGCGTGTTCCACTCCAGCTGCATCTCTACGATGAAGTGGCGCCGATGGCTGTCCACGCACTTGACGTCCACGATGGAATTTTTGGAGAGTGAGGTGCGCGGCACCTGCTCCGGCGAGAGGTACTCTACCGCCACAATTTCCCGCCCCTCCGGCAGCAGCGGCAGCAGGGCGTTGAGGAAGCTGATGAGCAGCGGCTTGTGCTCGCCAAATACTTTTTTGAACGGGAGGTCGTACTTGGGGTCTAAGTATCGTGCCATGGATTTATGTATTTTAGGTGTTTTGTTTTGTACAAAGGTACAAAAAAACTGATTAAATGATTATGGCGCGAGGCGTTCGGGGCGGCACAAAGCGTTCGGAGACGGCTGTATGCGGGGAGGTTTGGCTACGCCGAACTCCGGTTCTCCGCTCCGCGCGCATCGGTCGGAATGACGGGGTAGGGGGCGGGTGTGGGTGGTATGCACAGAGGGCGGGTTTGAAACCCGCCCCTACAATGCGCACGCCTTGCGCCATTAATCATTAACCATTAACAAAAACCCGCCCCTACGATGCGCTGCACGCTTTGCGCCATTAATCATTAATCATTAACCATTAATCATTAACAAAACCCCGCCCCTACGATGCGCACGCCTTGCGCCATTAATCATTAATCATTATCTTTTTAATCATTAACTAAAAAGAATTGCCTTAAAAACCGCACGTCGTTTTCGAAGTATAGCCGCAGGTCGCGTGCTTGGTACTTGAGCATGGCGATGCGCTCTACGCCCATGCCAAAGGCGAAACCGCTGTACTTTTGGCTGTCGATGCTGCACGAGCGCAGCACGCTTGGGTCAACCATTCCGCAGCCGCCTACCTCGAGCCAGCCCGTCCCCTTGCAGATGTTGCAGCCCTTTCCGCCGCAGATGCTGCACGACACGTCCAGCTCCGCCGAGGGCTCGGTGAAGGGGAAGAACGAGGGTCGAAGCCGGATTTGGACGCTGGCGCCGAACATTTCCTTGGCAAAGTAGAGCAGCGTTTGCTTGAGGTCGGCAAAGGACACGCCCTGATCGACGTACAGCCCCTCCACCTGATGGAACATGCAGTGCGCGCGCGCCGAGATGGCCTCGTTGCGGTACACGCGCCCCGGGCACACAATGCGGATGGGCGGCGGCTGCCGCTCCATGGCGCGGACTTGTATGCTGCTGGTGTGCGTGCGCAGCAGGATGGGGTTGTCGCTGCCCGCCCGCTTTTCGATGAAGAACGTGTCCTGCATGTCGCGCGCGGGGTGCTCCGGCGGGAAGTTGAGCGCGCCAAACACGTGCCAGTCGTCCTCAATCTCCGGCCCCTCGGCCACCGCGAAGCCGAGCTGGCGGAAAATGGCGAGGATTTCGTTGCGCACGCTTGCCACGGGGTGCCTTGTGCCGATGCTGTCGGCGGCGCCCGGGCGCGAGGCGTCGAGCGCGAGGGTGGGGGCGTTGCCGGCGTCGAGCGCCTCCCGCAGCTCGCTGATGCGGGTTTGCGCCGCGGTTTTTAGCGCGTTGATTTTTTGCCCCAGCTCGCGCTTCACGTCGCCCGAAACGTGCTTAAACTCGTCAAAGAGCAGCGTAACGTCGCCCTTTTTCCCGAGCAGCTTTACCCTAAACTCCTCCACCTCGTGCAGGCTGCTCGCCGTAAAGGCTTCCACCTCCGATAGCAAGTCCGATATTTTTTTCTGCATAATTAAATACAATAAAAATCGCTACATCCGTTAATTTTGCACCGTCATTTTAACAATAAATACGTCCTGCGTGGGGCGGTCTGCGGCGTTGGTTTCCACGGCGGCAATTTTGTCCACCACGTCCAGCCCCTCCACCACCTCGCCAAAGACGGTGTAACCTCCGTCCAGAAAGGGCGTTCCGCCAACGGTTTTGTACGCTTCGCGCTGCTCCGGCGTGTAGCTGAACTTTTCCATGTTCTCCCACTGCGCCAGCACCTTACGGCGAACGTCCTCCACCACCGAATCCTGATTAACCTTTGCGCCCTGCGCCTGTAGCGCCTGCAGCGCCTCGGAAAGCATTTGGTTAAACATGCCCTGCAAGGGCTTTTGGCTGATATTCAGCTCCATTTGCGTCAGCTCCTCGTCGCTGGAAACCTTACCCTGAACAATGTAAAATTGTGATCCTGAGGACTGTTTTTCGGGGTTTACCTGATCGCCCTTTCGGGCTGCCGCGAGCGCCCCCTTTTTGTGAAAGAGCTGGGCAGGGTTAATTTCCGCCGGAATGGTGTAGCCTGTTTCGCCGGATCCGTAGCGCTGGTCGGGCTGCGGGTTGCGCGAGGTGGGGTCGCCCGCCTGCACCATAAAGCTGCTAATGACGCGGTGAAAAATGAGGCTATCGTAGAAGCCTTCGCCTGCCAGCTTGAGAAAGTTGTCGCGGTGCTGCGGCGTTTCGTTGTACAGCTTTACCTTAATGCTGCCGAGGGATGTTTCAATAAGGACGGTCTTTTCCACGGGTTTGGAATTTGTAGTTTGACAAAATGTGATGGCGCTCACGGCGGTAGTCAGAAAAATGGCTAAGGCGATTTTTTTTGTTTTCATAATGATAGAGAATATAAGTATTAGGAAATTCCCACTAAAAAATGTGAACGCTACCGTTATTTCCAAATTTTCCCCTAATTTTGGTGTTTACTTATGGAGGGGCGCAAGCTTTGGGGTTTTACCCTGCCCGCCAAGGCGGAAAAGCTTGCCCTGACGGGGCTACACGTAGCGCACGCATATCCGGTATGATTTTGCAAATTGGCTCCGGTTGTCCGTAGGACAATAATATCAATAGAAAAATATGCCCCCTTTATACCCCCATTAGCCCGTAGGGCTTTAATTTGATTAATCCCCTACGGGGAATAGGGGAAGCGGGAAACGGTATTTTTCTATTGATACTATTCCCCTACGGGAAACGGCGAAGCCGGCTCGCAAAATGATACCGAACAAAATATAGCTTACAGGACGCAAAGATACAAAAATTCTCACAAGTTGCCTATCGCCAGATTTTACATATTGCTTTTGGGGGGACTTTTTTTTGTTTTCACCACTTCGGCGCAACGGGTTGCGCTGGTGCTCAGCGGCGGCGGGGCAAGGGGCTTGGTGCACGTTGGCGTAATAAAGGCGCTGGAGGAAAACAACATTCCCATAGACGCCATTGCGGGAACCTCCATGGGCGCTATCGTAGGCGGCATGTACGCCGCAGGCTACACCACCGACGAAATAGCGGAGTACGCGCTTTCTACCGACTTTAAAAAGTGGCTGAGCGGAAGCTACGAATCGGAGGGCAGCTACTTTTTCAAAAAGCTGGATCCGGACGCGGAGCTCATCGGGCTAAACCTCAACATCGACCGGCAGCTTCGGCTGAAGTACGTGCTGCCCACCAACTACGTTGTGCCCTACCAGATGGATTTGGCGTTTGTGCAGCTGTTTGCCGGCGCTAACGCCGTGGCGGGGAGCCGCTTCGACAGCCTGATGATACCCTTTCGCGCCCTCTCCTACAACGCCTACGACAAGCGCGCCTACGCGCCCAGCGGCGGCGACTTGGGGACGATAATCCGCGCCTCCATGAGCTTTCCCGGGTACTTTAAGCCGGTGGTGGTGGATAGCTTCATGCTTTTTGACGGCGGCATCGTCAACAACTTTCCGGCGGACGTGGCCATGCAGGAGTTTGCGCCCGACTTCATCGTTGGGGTTAAGTGCGCCAGCAACTACGGGCGACCCTCCGAAGACGACGTGTTTTCGCACCTCACAAGCCTCACCATGCTCTCCACCAGCTACGATATTCCGGAGGGAAAAGGCGTGCTCATCAGCATTGACTCGCTCGAGGTCGATTTGCTCGACTTTAGCCGCATCAGCGCGCTGGTGAAGGCCGGCTACGCCGCCACCGTAGAGCAAATGCCCGCCATCAAAGAGCGCGTGCAGCGGCGGACTTCGGCGGAGGAAATCCGCCTGAGGCGCGAGGCGTTTAGGAGCAAGATACCGCCGCTCCGGTTTAGGCGGGTCACGGTGCAGGGCGGAAACGCCAACCTGCGGGCGTACACCGGCGCCGCCATGGTGGACAGCAGCCGCAGAGCGTTTTCGCTGAGGGAGGCAAAGCGCCGCTACTTTGGGGTTGCCTCCGACGGCGGCGTGTCCACAATGTTCCCCACGGCAACCTACCTCCCCGACGACAGCGCCTACAACCTCAACCTGCGCATCTCCGCCGCCCCCAACATCAGGGCGAGCTTGGGGGGCTGCATTTCCAACTACTCCAACCTTGGGTTTTTTAGCCTAATGCACAGCTACTACTACTCCCTGTTTTCGCTGCGCTCGCTGCTCTACCTCTACTTTGGCGACATATACAGCTCGCAAAAGCTGATGGCGCGCTTTGACTACCGCATAAAATCCGGCTACGGCGTGGGCTTCCCGATGTTTGGGGAGGTGATGTACACCCACAACCAGAGCGACTACTACACCAATAACCCCGACAACATTTTCAGCGACACCAAGCCCGACTTCATACAGGATGCGGAGTCGTTCGGTCAGCTCAACGTGGGCATTCCCTTTCTCCTCAACAGCAGCCTCAGGGTGGGCGGCTCCTACGGCGCGTACGACGTTAACTACTACGTGCGGCAAAATTTTCAGTCGAAAGATGTTCCCGAAAAGATGACGTTTCGCTTTCTGGAGGGGCACCTCGCCGTGGAGCACAACTCCCTCAACCGAAAAGTGATGGAAACCTCCGGCGTGCTGGCAAAGTTCAAGTTCAGCTACGTGAGCGGCAACGAATCCCACACCTTTGGCAGCACCTCCGTGGTGGTGGAGAACGATTCTACCATGCTGTACCGGCGGCGAAACCTCGGCTCGCGCAACTTTTGGTCGGTAAAATATACGCACAAGGCATTTTTTAAGCCGGTAAAACACCTCTCGCTGGGCTACCACATAGAGGGCGCGCTGTCCGAAAACGAGCTGTTCAGCGACTACTACTCCACGCTGTTCATGCTGCCGGACTTTAGCCCCATGAGCAACATGCAGGGGTTTTTTCTCGAAAACTTCAGGGCTGCCAGCTACGTTGCCGCCGGACTCATCCCGTCGTTTATCATCCCCTCGCCCAAGCTGTTCGACGAGGTGGGGCTGCGGGTGGAGGGCTACATTTTTCAGCCCCTAACGAGGCTGAGCAAGGAAAATATTCAGGAAAAGGTGAGGTACAAGCAAGGCTTGACCAGCTTTAGCCTCATGGGGGCCGCCTCGCTGATGTTCAACACGCCCGTAGGGATACTCTCCATCTCCGGCATGTACTACGATAAGCCCAACCAGCAGTACTACTTTATGGTGAGCATTGGGTATAATTTGCACAATAAAAAAGCGTTTTAGGGGGGGATTAAAGAATTGGGTTGGTGTGGCGTGGCAGCTGCAGGATTTACGTCCTCATTCAAAACAGGCTGCCTTGCAAATCTTTTGGAGGGTAAAAAGTTCCGATAACGATAAAAGGGTCGGGGCCTACGTTGTGAAACTGCTTTGTTGTGCCGAGAAAAAGGTACAAATCTTTTGTTTTTACAAACTCATCAAAATATTTTTGCTTTACTTTTTCGCAGGCAACTTGCTCCACGTTGTTTGCAGCGTTGAGGCAATTCCAGTAGAGTTGTCCAAGTTCCCAGTCCTCAATCATCAGCTTGCGTGTTTTGCCGTCGTCAGTAGTGAAAATGTACGAGAACTCGTAGGGTAGCTTCTTTACAATCCGAAACAGCTTTTGTGCAGGCTCAAATAAATTTTGCTGTTTCAAATTTCCGTAAACCACCTCCAATTTTTTCTTGTCCCACTCTCTGTCAACCTCTTTCCAAACAAAATCAATCACTTTTTGGGGTTTGAGCGTTGCAAGAGAAGTGGCAATATTTTTGTTCTTTGCCTGTGCAATCAGCTTGTCCATATTGGTGCAGACATTTTTTAGCACAATCTTTTTCCGTTCAGCCCAGCTATTTTTTGTACCAATTTTGTCGCTAATCACAAAATCATTATCCAAATTAGCAAGGCGAAAACTTTCGGGTCGAAAATCGCTGGTATTTTTTACCAAATCGGCTTCAATCCACTGCCATTTTTGGTACTGATTGCTGTAATCCAACTTGCGAAACGGCACAGGGTAAATTCTAATCCACGAGCCGTCTTCACGAAATCCGGCCGTGCAAACCAGCTCGTCATACTTGGCGGACAGGGTCGGATAGGTTTTTACGGTTATCAGTACTCGTGTATTTGCCATATTTAAATATGTTTTAAGCTGCACTTAAAATCGGGTAGCTGCGAGATGGTCTCAGCCAAATGCTTGCGGTGGCACTGGTTTACGTTTGCCTCAAAGCAAGTCAGGGCAATGCGGTTTTCTTGGGTCAGCAAATCAAAGAGATACTTCACGTCGTGCGCGTTCTGCGCCAAAACGGTTTTTTTGTAGTCGTCAAAAAGCGCGTCGTAGTCGCCCTGCGACTGCAAGTGCTGACGCTTGTCGGAGGTAATCCCTAAGCTGGGTACATGCACGTACTTTATGGCAACGCCCTCGCACGCCATCTTCAGCTGGCTTTTGGAAAAACCGTACTTTTGGCTGAAAGCGTTTTTACGAACATCGCATAGCGTTTTTACGTCATGTAAAATCAGCTTGTTTACGTACGTCTCAAGCGAAATCCCCTCATACCCAATTGTGAATAGCGCCGGCTCAGGGTACGTCCGGATTTGCTGCTGCACCTTTTTAAATTCGTCGGGGGTAAGAATTTTTTTTGCAATCGTGCTTTTGGTGGCGTAGTATGGGAAATGGAGGTAGGTGTATTTTACCAAATCGGTTTGCGAAAAGTCGCCAAATTGGGCAGCTACCTCTGCGATATGCTGCCGGTCAAATAAGCTTAGCTGGGCAGCGTAGCATTCATTTTTGGCAAGGTGAATGCTGTTATCGTCGGCGGCGATGTGGAGGTAGCCGCGATTTTTGAGCGTGACAATATCCTGATTTGCCTGAAACGAGAAGCAACCGTAGCGATACGGAACAAAGTCAAACGCCTTTACCTCCTGCCTGCGGGTGAGCAGAAAAAGTAGCTTTTGGAAGCTGATTGCCGACAACGCTCCGCCGCTGGCTTCCAGCAGCGCCAGTATAATTTTTCGTCTGTAAAACATAGCGCAAAGATACGGTATTTTTTCAATTTTTAAAACCGTCTATGTTGCAACAATATGCTTAATTCCCTTAACGGGGAATGGCTTTGTTGCAACGAGGCACGCTTCGCGCCACCCCGACCAACCTCATTTCCAACCTAATTCTTAAACAAAACCACCTCAGTAGCAATAGGTTGCCCACCCATCATCTCCTCAACCTCATTTAAACCTCATTAATGAGGTAATGAGGTTGGGGTATTTTATATTCATTCTCACATGCTACTGAGGCGTGCAAGGGCGCGGGGCGTGCCTTTCTGTTACGCTGAATTTTAAAGGGGTGAAAAACGAGCGAGGAGTTTTCCAAGATTGGGAAACTCCTCGCTGCGCTTGGAATGATGTAAAACTT
>JAITQP010000112.1 GCA_031288885.1 Prevotellaceae bacterium
GATTTCGGTTTCGGTAAAGTCCTCGCTGCCGAGCACGGAGAGCGCCTCCTGAACGGAGCCGCTCTCCGCCTCGCTGCAAAAGTACTCCACAACTTCGTTGTACTTCTCCTCGTCCACGTGCTGCTGCACGTAGTAGTCAATGTTGAGCTTGGTGCCGGAGCTCACAATGGCCTCAATTTTGGAGATGAGGTCGCCAAGGCTCAGCTTGTTGGCGGCGGCAATGTCCTCCAAGTCCATTTTGCGGTCGATGTTGCGGATGATGAACATTTTGTCTGCGCTCTTGCTGGGCGAGGATTTCACCACGATGTCCTGCGGCCGCTCAATGTCGTTTTCCTCCACGTACTTGGCAATGAGCTCCACGAAGGGCTTCCCGAACTTTTGCGCCTTGCCCGCGCCCACGCCCTGACAGGTTTGCTGCAGCTCGGTGACGTCAATTGGGTAGTGGATGGCCATGTCGCGCAGCGAGGTTTCGGGGAAAACCACAAACGGGGGCAGGCTATGCCGCTGCGCCTCGCTCAGGAGGAGGCTTTTGAGCTGCGCAAAGAGCGCCTCGTCGCTTCCGCCCGCCGCCGATTTTCCGGCTACGCCGGCGGTCGCCACGTCGTCGTCGTAGTCGGCGTACTCGTGGTTTTCGGAGAGCATGATGGAGTGCGGGTTGTCCAAAAAGCGCTGCCCCTCCTCCGTCAGCATGAGCAGGCCGTACTGCTCAATGTTCTTTTTGATAAACCGGTGGATGAGGCACTGCCGGATGATGGCGTCCCAAAAGCGCTCGTCCTTTTCGCTACCCTCGCCAAACACCTCCAGCGCGTCGTGGTTGTAGGATTTTATGAGCGACGTTGCCTCGCCGCGGATAACGTGGATTACGTGCTCGGTTTTGAACTTTTCGCGCAGCGCCAGAATGGTTTCGAGCGCCAGCGCCACGTATTCTTTCCCCTCAAACTGCGTTTTTTGGTTGAGGCAGTTGTCGCAGCTGCCGCAGCTTTCCCCGTCGTAGTCTTCGCCAAAGTAGTGGAGCAGGAGCTTTCGGCGGCAGACCGACGATTCGGCGTAGGCCATTGTTTCCATCAGCAGCTGCCGCCCTATTTCCTGCTCGTTTATCGGCTTGCCCTGTATAAACTTTTCGAGCTTCTGCACGTCCTTGTGGCTGTAAAAGGTGATGCACTGCCCCTCGCCGTGGTCGCGTCCGGCGCGCCCCGTCTCCTGATAGTACCCCTCAAGGCTTTTGGGGATATCGTAGTGGATAACGAAGCGCACGTCGGGCTTGTCGATGCCCATGCCAAAGGCGATGGTGGCCACAATCACGTCCACCTCCTCCATGAGGAACTTGTCCTGATTTGCCGAGCGCTGCGCCGCGTCTATGCCGGCGTGGTAGGGCAGGGCTTTAATGCCGTTGAGGCAGAGCGTTTCGGCCAGCTCCTCCACGCGCTTCCGGCTCAGGCAGTATATGATGCCGCTCTTGCCCGGGCGCAGCTTAATGTACTTGATGATTTCCTTCACCACGTTGTTCTTTTGGCGCACCTCGTAGTAGAGGTTGGGGCGGTTGAAGGAGGACTTGAAGACGGTGGCGCCGAGCATGCCCAGATTTTTTTGGATATCGTGCTGCACCTTTGGGGTTGCGGTGGCGGTGAGGGCAATGATGGGGGCTACCCCCAGCGCGTTTACGGTGGCGCGGATGCGCCGGTACTCCGGCCGGAAGTCGTGCCCCCACTCCGAGATGCAGTGCGCCTCGTCGATGGCGTAGAAGGAAATTTTCACCTGCCTCAGGAACTCCACGTTTTCCTCCTTTATGAGCGACTCGGGCGCCACGTAGAGCATTTTTGTTTTTCCGGCGCGCACGTCATCCTTTACCAGCTGTATGGCGGCGCGGTTGAGCGAGGAGTTGAGAAAGTGCGCCACGCCGTCCTCGAGCACAAAGCTGCGCATGCTATCCACCTGATTTTTCATGAGGGAGATAAGCGGCGAAATCACTATCGCCGTGCCCTCCATGATGAGCGCGGGGAGCTGGTAGCAGAGCGATTTTCCGGAGCCGGTGGGCATCAGCACAAACGTATCCTTGCCGTTGAGCACGTTGCGAATAATGCCCTCCTGATGCCCGATAAACTTACTAAACCCAAAGAATTTCTTCAGGTATTCGCGGAGGGAGATGTCATCTGGGTAAATCATACCAATAACAGTTTTGCGAAAGCAAAAATAAAATTTGAAAACAAAGATATAATTTTTCTCCTCATACGCTAACTTTTTACAGAGTTTTAATATTTAACAGTGTGATTTCATATGGCTAATTTTCAGATTTTGAACACTTTTGCCACTTTGGTGAAGTGATAAATTTTATCCTTTTTAGAACAAAAAAACAAACGAAGTTGGCCAAATAGTAAACATGCAGGGACAGCCCCGTAGTAAGTAAACGCATTTTTACTATCTTTGTTGCGCAAAAAATGCTTAGATATGCGTTTATACAGCGAAGGATTGGTAAAAAAATACGGCAGCCGAACGGTGGTAAAGGGCGTCTCCGTCGAAATTTTTCAGGGCGAAATAGTGGGCCTGCTGGGCCCCAACGGCGCCGGAAAAACCACCACTTTTTACATGATAGCCGGATTAGTAAAGCCCAACGCCGGCCGCATCTTTATAGATGGCAACGAGCTGACGCGGCTGCCCGTGTACAAGCGCGCGCAGCTGGGCGTGGGCTACTTGGCGCAGGAGGCCTCGGTGTTCCGCACGCTCAGCGTGGAAAACAACATCAAGGCCGTGCTCGAAATGACCAAGCAGACCAAAGCCGAGCAGCGCGAGCGGCTGGAGTCGCTCATAGAAGAGTTTGGGCTGCAAAAGGTGCGCAAAAACTTGGGCATACAGCTCTCCGGAGGCGAGCGCAGGCGAACGGAAATTGCCCGCGCGCTGGCCGTAAACCCCAAGTTTGTGCTGCTCGACGAGCCCTTTGCAGGCGTTGACCCCATTGCGGTGGCCGACATCCAGAGCATTGTGGCAAAGCTCAAGGAAAAAAATATCGGCATCATCATTACCGACCACAACGTGCACGAAACGCTCTCCATCACCGACCGCGCCTACCTGCTCTACGACGGCGGAATACTGATGCACGGCACCTCGGAGGAGCTGGCAAACGACCCCGATGTGCGCAAAAAGTATCTGGGCGAGCGATTTGAGCTGCGAAAATAGCGATGATGATGTAGTACCATGAACTCTTAAACCCCTGAATTTTTAAACTCCCGAATTCCTAAACATGATTAGCCGAAGATTATTGCGCATTAAAATCTTAAAAGAGGTTTACAGCTTCCTAAACGCCCAGAACACTTCACACGAGGCAGCCAACAAAACGCTGACCTACAGCATTCGCAAAACATACGACCTGTACCACCTCCTCATGCAGCTGGTGGTGGACGTCAACGACTACGCCGTGCAGCAAATGGAGCTCGGCAAGCAAAAAAACTTCCCCACGGAGCAGGAGCGGAACCCCAACACCAAGTTTGCCGACAACAAATTCATAGCGCTGGTGCGCAGCAACACCCCGCTGAGGCGCTACTGCGAAAAGCAGCGGCTGACGTGGGGCGGCAACCCCGAGGTGGTGAAAAAGCTGCTGGCGTCGCTCTACGCCGCCGATTTCTTCCGCCACTACATGGCCGCCCCCTCCCGCGCGTTTGAGGCCGACAAGCAGCTGGTCATCCAGCTCTACTCCGAGCTCCTCGAGGACTTTGAGCCGCTCCTGCTGGCGCTCGAAGACCAAAACATCTACTGGATAGATGACGTGGAATTTGCGCTAAGCCAAATCATCAAAACGTTCCGCCTGTTCCGTCAGGGGCAGAGCAGCGAAACGCCGCTGGCGCCGCTCTACGCCCACAAGGGCGAGGAGCTCTTTGCCGAGCGGGTGCTCACGCGCGCCATCATCAACAGCGCCGCCTACCGCGAGCTCATCGACCGGCACACCAAAAACTGGGAGGTGGAGCGCGTGGCGTTCATGGACGTGGTGATAATGATTACCGCCGTGGCGGAAATGATGGAGTTCCCCGACATTCCCATCAAGGTGTCGCTCAACGAGTATATCGAAATAGCCAAGTACTACAGCACGCCCAACAGCAGCCTGTTCATCAACGGCGTGCTCGACAGGGTAGTTGACGAGCTGAGGCAGGAAAAAACGCTCGTTAAGCAGGACGAGCAGGACGAAAAACTTGCACACAAATAATCTTTTGCTAACTTTGTACCCGATTTTTTTTCATTAATCCAAAAAATACCGAAATGAATTTTCTTCTTTTAGACGCCGCCGACGCGGCAGCGCAGCCAACAGGACTTGGCGGCAACATGACGTGGATCATGCTTATTGCCATCTTTGTGGTGATGTACTTCTTTATGATTCGTCCGCAGCAAAGGCGGCAAAAAGAGCTGCGCAAGTTCCGCGAAAGCCTGCAAAAGGGCGATAAGGTGGTAACGGTGGGCGGCATCTACGGCGTTATTTCCGAAGTCAAAGACAGCTACGTGCTTATTGAGGTGGATGGCAACGTGCGCATACGCTTCGACAAGTCCAGCGTGCTGAAGGACTCCACCGACCTCATTCAGGCAAAGTAGCAAAAAAACAACGATAAAGCCGCACGTATAACCTGTGCTCCGCTTCTGCGCACCGTCGGGTTGCGGAGCATGCTTGCATTTCAATGGGTAATGGACAAAAAAAACCCTTTGCCTCAAACGTTGCTTGGCGCGCATCGCCTGCTCAAGCGAGATAAGCGGCTGCTTATCTTCAGTTTTTTTTTGCTTACCTCCTCCACCCTCTGGCTGCTCAACAAGCTGTCGCACACCTACACAACCGAAATCTCCGCCAAAATATCGCTGGTTGAAGGGCGGCACGTGGGCGTTATGCTCACCGACGGCAAGGTAAGCGCCGCGCGCCTGCGCGTGCGCGCAAGCGGCTACGACCTCGTGCAGTACATGCTGTTCAGCTCAAAAACGTTTGGGGTTGACCTCGGCCTGCTGCGCTACTTTGAGGTGGAGGGCGGAAGGTCGGCGCTGCCGGTGGGGCAAATCCGCAACACCATCGCGCAGCAGCTAAGCTCAAGCTTCGACCTGCAGGCCATTATCCCCGACTCCATTTACTTTCACCTCTCGCCGGTGGCGAGCAAAAAAGTTCCCATACGGGCCAGCTGCCGCATTGGCTACCTCCCGCAGTACATGCAGCAGGGCGAGGCCGCGCTGGAGCCGGACAGCGTAATCGTCAGCGGGCCGCAAAAGGTGGTAGATGCTATCGCCGAAATCGGCACGGAGCTGGTGAAAAAAGATAACGTTATCAGCAGCTTTGCCGGAAAGGCGTCGCTGAAAACGCCGCCACAAACGTTCCTGTCGCTCGAAAAGGTGTCGTACAAGGTAAACGTGCAGCGCGTTACGCAAATAACGCGGGAGCTGCCCATTCACCTCATCAGCGCCCCCGACTCGCTCCACGTTGAGCTGTTTCCGTCCAGCGCAATGGTCTCCATTTCCGTTGCCACCGAGGAGTACCACCGCCTCAAGCAGGACGAGCAGTACCTTACGGCGTACTACTCCGAGCTGGGGAGCAGCATCTCGGGGCAGGTGCGCGTAAACCTCAGCAAGCCGCCCGCGTACGTACTTTCCACGTCCATCAAGCCGGCGTTTGTCAACGTTATCGTAAAGCAAAAGCCATGATGCGTGTAGGCGTAACCGGCGGTATGGGTAGCGGCAAAACTACCGTTTGCAGGGTGCTGGAAAGCCTAAGCATCCCCGTTTTCTACGCCGACAGGGAGGTGAAGCGCCTCTACGAGGCCGACGCCGAGGTGCAGGCGTCGCTCATCAGGGCATTTGGGGAGGACATATACGCCGGCGGAAAGCTGAACAGGGCGCTGCTGGCGCAAAAGGTTTTCGGCAACAACGCCGCGCTCGCCGCGCTCAACGCCATAGCCCACCCCGTCGTAGCCAACCGCTTTGAGGAGTGGGTTGGGCGGCAGCACGCCCCCTGCGTGGCGCAGGAGGCCGCGCTGATATTTGAAAGCGGCGCGCATACGCTGTTCAACAAAATTATTACCGTAAACGCCCCCGAGGCGCTGCGGATACAGCGGGTGGAGCTGCGCGACGGCTGTACGCGCAGCGAGGCGCTTTGCCGCATGAAGCACCAGCTGAGCGACGACGAGCGCACCGCGCGGGCTGACTTCTGCATCGTAAACGACGACGCAACGCCCCTGCTGCCGCAAATTTTGAAGATAATTGGGGAAATTTTGAATTATGAAAAAAATATACACAACCTTCATTTTAGTAGCTGCTGCACTTAACGCCCACTCCGTAGGGCTTGAAGCCAGCTACAACGTAACGTTTGTGAGTTTTGCAAACGTACAAATCGCAGCAAGAAACATTACAAACGGCTTTGGGCTCTACACAAGCGTACGAGGATTAAGCAACGGTAGCAGCGTTAATGGCAGCAAGGAAATCTATGACGAGCTATTATCAATGCAAGAGGCATCGGATAAGTTTGGAATTGCATACTCCGATGCGGAAATTTTAAGAAGTGGCGTATCATTTGGTGTTAACAAGCAGTGGAAGTTCTTGTTTATTGGCGGGGCAGCAGGGTATTGCGACGTTATAAATCAACAAACGACTACAGTAACATCCAGAAGTGGCATTAAAAAATCATTTCGCGACCAAAACGGTGTGTCAAGAGAACTTGAGTGGGAGGTTTTGTTTGGCTCTACGCCAGAGTTTGGTAGGATTTATATTCCTATTTACGTCGGGTGGAGTTTTAATTATAGTACATTTTTTGGACTTGGAGTTGGTTGGAAATTTCAATCAGCAGATTAAAAAATTTACACTAACGGAGAGGCACGCTTCGCGTCATTGCGAGACCCGAACCCATATACGGATAAAAGTGGAGCGGCTTGAAAAGCCGGATTTTCATAACCGCAGGTCAGCGACCTGCGGAGAGTAGAGGTAACACTTCTACATCCTGCCTGAAAGGCAGGACGCATCCCATTACACGTCCTGCCTTTCAGGCAGGGGTGAGGGCGGATGAGCGGCTACCGCAGGTCGTTGACCTGCGGTTATGAAAATAAAGCCCTTTCAGGGCTTCCCCCAAGGTGTTGATTATCGCGGTGCAATTCCCCGTAGGGGAACAATATCAATAGAAACGGACAATCCGCCCAACCCTAATTCCCCGTAGGGGGATTAATAAAAACCGGTGAAACCGTATAAATTCTGAATTGTCTGGCGCATACTCTAAAACTCTAAACTCTCTATAGTCATGGCAAAATACGGAAAATGGATTAGCGGCGCCCTTGGCTGGTGGCTCTTAGGCCCCGTAGGCGGCATTGTAGGCTTTGCCTTAGGCTCGCTGTTTGACGCGGCGAGCAGCAAAAGTGCAGCCCCGCCGCGCCCCCCCGAAGGCGGCGCGCCCCGCGACGGGTTTACCGTGAGCCTGCTGGTGCTCATGGCGGCTGTGCTCAAAGCCGACGGAAAGGTGATGCAGTCGGAGCTGGACTACGTCAAAAAATTCCTTGTGCAGCGGTTTGGCGCAGAGGCCGCAAAGGAGGCCCTGCTCTTCCTGCGCAAAATACTGGAGCAGCCGCTCCCGCTATACGAGGTGTGCCGGCAAATCCGCACCAACCTCAACCTGTCGGCGCGCCTCGAGCTGCTGCACCTCCTGTTTGGCATTGCCGCTGCCGACGGCGAGATAAGCGCCAGCGAGCGGAACATCACCAAGCGCATTGCGGAGCATCTGGGCGTTTCGGACGCCGACTACGAGTCGGTGAGCGCAATGTTTGCCACGAGCGACCGCCGCTGGGCCTACAAGGTGCTGGAGGTAGAGCGCACGGCTACCGACGACGAGGTGAAGAAAGCCTACCGCCGCATGGCCGTGAAGCATCACCCCGACAAGGTCGCAAAAATGGGCGAGGACGTGCAGCGCGCCGCTGCCGAAAAGTTCCGCAAGGTGCAGGAGGCATACGAGAGGATTAAGCAGGAGAGAGGGATGAAGTAATTAAGAATTAGGAATTAGGAATTAGGAATTAAACGATACATCATGAATTTTATTGAGGAGCTGACGTGGCGCGGCATGGTGCACGATAGGACGCCAAACGTTGAAGAGCAGCTGAAAAAGGAAATGACCACCGCCTACGTAGGCATTGACCCTACCGCCGACTCGCTGCACATAGGCCATTTGGTGGGCATTATGATGCTCAAGCATTTTCAGCGCTGCGGGCACAAGCCGATAGCGCTGGTGGGCGGCGCTACCGGCATGATTGGCGACCCAAGCGGCAAATCGCAGGAGCGAAACCTGCTGGACGAGGCTACCCTGCGCCACAATCAGGAGTGCATTAAGCGGCAGCTCGCCAAGTTTCTGGACTTTGAAAGCAACCTGCCCACCTCCGCCGAAATGGTGAACAACTACGACTGGATGAAGCCCATATCTTTCCTTGAGTTTATCCGCGACGTGGGCAAGCACATTACCGTAAACTACATGATGAGCAAAGATTCGGTAAAAAAGCGCCTGAGCGGCGAGGCTACGGACGGCATGTCGTTTACCGAGTTCACCTACCAGCTGGTGCAGGGGTACGACTTTCTGAACCTCTACCTCACCAAAAGCTGCAAGCTGCAAATGGGCGGCAGCGACCAGTGGGGCAACATCACCACCGGCGCAGAGCTCATACGCCGCAAGACCGGCGGCGAGGCCTTTGCCCTCACCTGCCCCCTCATCACCAAAGCCGACGGCAGCAAGTTTGGCAAAACCGAAAGCGGCAACGTCTGGCTCGACGCCCGCTACACGTCGCCCTACAAGTTCTACCAGTTCTGGCTCAACGTGAGCGACGCCGACGCCGAAAGGTACATCAAAATTTTCACCACGCTGGACAGGAGCGCCGTAGAAGCGCTGGTGGCCGAGCAAGCCGCCGCGCCCCACCAGCGCCCCCTGCAAAGGGCGCTGGCGCGGGAGGTAACCTGCATGGTGCACTCGGAGGAGGAGTACCGCAAGGCGGTGGAGGCGTCGGAGGTGCTGTTCGGCAGCGCCACCTCCGATATCCTGAGGCGGGTAGACGAGGCCACGTTCCTATCCATGTTCGAGGGCGTGCCGACGTTTACCGTTGGCAGGGAAAAGCTGCCGCTCAAAGCCGGCGACCTGCTGGCGGTAGAGGCGCAGGTTTTTGCCTCAAAGGGCGAATTTCGCAAGCTGGTGCAGGGCGGCGGGCTCAGCATCAACAAGGAGAAGGTAAGCGATGCCGAAGCCGTCATCTCACCCAACATGCTGCTCAACGGGCAATACCTGCTGGTGCAAAAAGGCAAAAAGAGCTACTTTATCGTAAAAATCGGCTAAGCGTAGCGGTGCGTTTGGTATTATTTTTGTAGCATGTTTCGTAGCTTTCGCAGCAAAGTTTATGAGACCGATGCTCAAGATGTTTCAGCTATCAAAATTTAGTTGTACCTTTGTCCAACGCAAGCAAAAAGACAACAAACCATGTTAATTACACCACATACCAAAGCAAAGCCGTATAGCGTCGGATACGCGCCGGCTATTGATGCTCCGAGCATCGATACAGCTGACGACACGCTGATGAGCAAGGAGGAGTTCTTTGCAAAAATAGCCGCCTCCGAGGAGGAGGCGAGGCTGGGAAAAGTATTAGCAATGCTACCCGAAGAAACGTTAGATGACTTCCTTCTTAGAGTTGAGGAATGTATTGCGTAGAGTTCACCATCAGAGCCACTAAGGACGTGTTAAAGTTTAAAAAGTTTGAGCCACAGGCATATAAAAAATTCAAGGCGCTAATTCTGGAATTAGGTGAACATCCCGAAACAGGTACGGGGCATCCCAAGCCTTTAAGTGGTGATATGGTCGGTAAGTGGTCGCGCAGGATAACGGACAAGCATCGGCTTATCTACAAAATTCAGAATGAAACAATCGCTGTTTTAGTGCTGTCTGCATACGGCCATTATGAGGATAAGTAACATTAGTGATTAGTGATTAGTGGCGCGAAGCGTGTAGGGGCGGGTTTCAAACCCGCCCTTTTTGCATGCCACCCACGCCCGCCCCCCTGCCGTCATTCCGACCGACGCGCGCGAGGTACGAGCGCGCGGAGCGGAGGAACCTCCCCGCACACAGCCGTCATTGCACGCTTCGCGCATTGCACGCTGTAAAATTGTTGGCAGGTTATCCCGCCGCGCTAAAACTTCAGGTAGAAATCCTTTGTGAGCGCCTTGTAGTCGTCGGTGTAGGAGTTTAGGAGGCTGTTCTCAATGTAGAGGTCTTGCTCCTCCAGCCTCCTCCTTTCGCGCGAGAGTTCCATCAGCAGGCGCTTTACCGGCTTTCCCTTTTTGGTGGAAACATTGAGCTTGCGCACGCAGTACAACCCTGCGCCGGCGGCCAGCGCAATGAATACGTTCCCCTCCACGTAGGGCAGCACCACCGCCAGCCGCCCCCCGTCTGAGAGCAGGCGCAGGCTGCCGCTAATCAGGCTTTCGTGCGT
>JAITQP010000184.1 GCA_031288885.1 Prevotellaceae bacterium
AAAAAACGAATATTCAAAATGCGAAAAAAGTACGCTCTGAGCAGGGGCTATTGCTCCACTGCTTTGGTAAAATCGCTGTCGCCCTGATGGCTTTGGTTTTCAACTATTGATTCGCATTATTAGTTATTAGTTATTAGTTATTAACTTTTAGTTCTTATATTAAGTCCAATAAAAATTTACATTAACAACGAAACGCAAGGCCGAAGGCGTTCATACCTCATACTTCATACCTCATACTTAACTCTTACTTCTCAACCGCCTCTCCGTTAATACGCAGGTTATTGTACTTCACGTTGCGCGCGCCGGATATGGAGTTACCTTTCTCCACGCCGTTAAAGGTGCTGTTGGAGACCGTCACATCGTACACGTTCTCCATGTTCTCCAAGCCGGTAATCAGCACGCCGTAGCGGCTTTTTCCGGAGGTAACGTTTTCGAGGTGGACGTTGTGCACCACCGGCGGGAAGTCGCGCCGGCAGAGCTCGCGGGGCTCGTAGAGCAGGTTTATCTTCAGCACGGCCTCCCTACACTGCCCAACCTTTACGTTGCGGACAAACACATTTTCGACAACGCCGCCGCGACAGGTGCTGGTTTTGATGCGAATTACCCTGTCGAGCTCGGGGCTGTCCATTTCGCAGTCCTCCACGTAGAGGTTTCGGTAGCCGCCGGAGATTTCGCTGCCTATCACCACGCCGCCGTGCCCGTCCTTCATCTGGCAGCGGCGCACGATAATATTTTCGCTGGGCTTGCTCCAGCGGCGTCCGTCGTTGTTGCGCCCCGACTTGATGGCGATGCAGTCGTCGCCGGTGTCGAACGTGCAGCCCTCAATGAGCACGTTGCTGCACGATTCGGGGTCGCAGCCGTCGCTGTTGGGGCCGTGGCTCGACACGCTGACGTTGCGCACCGTCAGCTGGTCGCAGAGCAGGGGGTGGATGACCCAAAACGGCGAGCTGATGAGCGTCACGTCCTCTATCAGCACGCGGGTGCAGGCGTACAGGTTGATGAGCTGCGGGCGCAGGCCGTCCTCCTCGGTCATGATGCGCTCCTCGACGGGCGTTTGGTTTTGCTCAAAAACGAGCAGCTTGGGACGTCCGGTGCGCTGCGAAATTTGCCCCTCCCTGTAGCCGTAGCGCGCCGCGCCGCACTTTGCCCACCAGTCGCTGCTCGACGCGCTGCCGTCAATCGTCCCCCTGCCGGTGATGGCGATATTCTCCGCCTCGCGGGCGTAGATGAGCGGATGCGCGTTGTAGCAGTCTATGCCCTCCCAGCGCGTCAGCACCGCCGGAAAGTAGTACTTGGCCTCGGTGGTGAACTTCAGCACGGCGTTTTCCTCTACGCGGAGGTTAACGTTGCTTTTGAGGGTGATGGGCGCCGTGTAGAACACGCCTGCGGGCACCGTCACCGTTCCGCCGCCGGCGGCGGAGCAGGCGGTGATGGCGGCGTTGATGGCCTCGTGGTTGAGCCGCGCGGGGTCGTTGGCAACGGCCCCAAAGTCCGTTATGGGGTACTGCTGCGCCTTGAACGTTGGCAGGGCAATACTTTTTTCGAGCGCTGCGGCTTGCCGCCACGCCTCCTCCATGGTTTGGGCGTAGGCGCTTCCCGCCAGCAGCAGAAAGCTTGCGCAAAGGGTAGCTGTTTTCATGTGCATAATTTTGTTTTTGGGGTTATTGGGAGAAAATGAATTGTGCAAATATAGCATATATTTTGATATGCGTGTACGTACACGCAAAAAAGGTTTTGTAGATTATGTTGAAAAAAATAGGGGCGGATTTCAAATCCGCCCTTTGTGCATACCACCCGCGCTCGCCTCTGCCCGTCATTCCGACCGGAGCGCGCGAGGAACGAGCGCGCGTAGCGGAGGAACCTCCCCGCAAACAGCCGTCCCCGCACGCTTCGCGCCATTGCGAGCATAGCGAAGCAATCCAGCGACGCACGCTTTGCGTTGCTCGGAATGACGCGAAGCGTGCACACGGGACGGCGGTTTGCGAGGAGATTGGCTACGCCGAACTCCGGTTCGCTCGGAATGACGGGCGGCAAGGGGGGGGGAAAGGACGCGAAGCGTGCCGGTAGCATAACACAAAATCGCTATTTGAAAAAATCTATCGTACTTAATGTAATGTGTGTTTAGCTATGGGGTGGGAATATTCTCAGTCATTAGCTTTTAATTAACCTCACACGCTTGTAAAGCTTGGATTTTTCCCGTAAGTTTGCCCCCAAATTCTTCACTATTTCTAACCAACTAAATTATGTAAACTAAAAAATGAAAAGAATCATGCTCATTTCCGCTGCTGCGCTGCTATCGGGCTGCGAAGCGACAAACAACCCTCTGCTGGAGAAGTTCAGCACGCCTTTTGAGGCAACCCCCTTTGACAAAATAAAAACCGAGCACTACCTGCCCGCTTTCGAGTACGGCATGGAGGAGGGGCGCAGGGAGATTAGCGCCATTGCCGGCAACGCCGACGCACCTACCTTTGAGAACACCATTGCTGCGCTGGACTACAGCGGCGCGTCGCTTGCGCGCACCGACGGCGTCTTCTTTAACCTCAACGAGGCCGAAACCAGCCCCGAAATGCAGCGCATTGCGCTCGAGGTAACCCCGCTGCTGACGGAGTACAGCAACGACATTACCCTGAACGGGCAGCTGTTTGCCCGCGTAAAAGCCGTTCACGACAGCGCCGACCGCAGCCTCCTCTCCCCCGAGCAGGTGACGCTGCTCGAAAAAACCTACCGGTGGTTTGTGCGCAGCGGCGCCGGACTTAGCGAGGCCGACAAGGAGAAGTACCGCGAGCTCTCGTCGAGGCTGTCCACCCTGAAGCTCAGCTTCAAGCAGCACATGCTGAACGAAACCAACGCGTACGTGCTCGCCATCACCGACTCGTCCGACCTGAAAGGGCTACCGGCGTTTGCCGTGGAGCAGGCAAGGGAAACCGCCAAAGGCAAGGGCTTAGACGGCTGGGCGTTCACCCTGCACCAGCCCAGCTACGCGCCGTTTATGAAGTACGCCGAAAACCGCGACCTGCGCAAACAGCTCTACACTGCGCAAAACGTAAAGGGTAATCAGGGCAACGAAAACGACAACAACGAAATCATCCGCGAAATTGTGAACATACGCCTGCAAATGGCGCAGCTGCTGGGCTACAAAACCTACGCCGACTACGCCCTCGAGGAGCGAATGGCGCAAAACACCGCCAACGTGAACAGCCTGCTCGGCGCGCTGCTCGACGCCTCAAAGCCCTTTGCGCAAAGGGAAGTCGCCGAAGTGCAGGCCTGCGCCGAGCGGCACGGGGCAAGCTTTAAGCTGCAACCCTACGATTGGTCATTTTACTCCGAAAAGCTGCGCGCGGAAAAGTACAGCCTCGACGACGAGGCGCTGCGCCCCTACTACAAGCTGGACAACGTGCTCAAGGGCGTTTTTGGCTTAGCCGAAAGGCTCTACGGGGTAACCTTCAAGGAGAGTAAGGAAATCCCCGTGTATCACCCCGACGTAAGAGCTTACGAGGTGTACGACAAAAGCGGCGCGTTCCTTGCGCTCTACTACGCCGACCTGCACCCGCGCGAGGGCAAGCGCAGCGGCGCATGGATGAACGAAATACGCGGCCAGCACAGGCAGGGCGAGCGCGCCCAGCGTCCCCACATCATCAACGTGTGCAACCTCACCAAGCCCACCGACAGCAAGCCCGCGCTGCTCACCTTTTCCGAGGCAAGCACCATACTTCACGAGTTTGGGCACGCGCTGCACGGCATGCTGTCCGACTGCACCTACCCAAGCCTGTCGGGCACAAGCGTATATCGCGACTTTGTGGAGCTGCCCTCGCAGCTAATGGAGAATTGGGGCAAGGAAAAAGAGTTTCTCGACATGTTTGCCGAGCACTACGAAACGGGCGAAAAAATTCCGGCTGAGCTGATAGAAAAAATCATTGCCAGCCAAAACTACCTTGCGGGGTACGCCTCGCTGCGCCAGCTCTCGTTCGGCATGCTCGACATAGCTTACCACACCCTCAGCAGCGACCTTACGGGCAGCGTTGCCGATTTTGAGCAGGCGGCGATAGCCAAAACCCAGCTGCTGCCAACCGTAGAGGGCGCCTCCATCAGCACCTCCCTTGGGCATATCTTCTCCGGCGGATACGCGGCGGGATACTACAGCTACAAGTGGTCGGAGGTGCTCGACGCCGACGCGTTCTCCGTATTTCAGAAAAACGGCATATTCGACCCAGCTACGGCAAACTCTTTCCTCACCAACATTCTCACCAAAGGCGGCAGCGAGCACCCCCTCGTGCTCTACAAGCGCTTCCGCGGACAGGAGCCAACCATCGACGCGCTGCTCCGGAGAGAAGGGTTTAGGTGAATTAAGAATTAGGAATTAGGAATTAGGAATTAAGTATGAGGTATGAGGTATGAGCGTTGTTGCAACGATGTATGCCCTCTGCCGTCATTCCGAGCGTAGCGAGGAATCTCCTCGCAGACTACCGCCTCGTTGCACGCCTCGCGTCATTGCGAGCGAAGCGAAGCAACCGGAGCGAGGCGGAGTTCGGCGTAGCCAATCCAGAATACCTCATTGAGTTTTTCTGCACGCTGGATTGCTTCGCTTCGCTCGCAATGACGCAAAGCGTGTATTGCGCTTCGCAATCCGAAATCTTAAATTTCGTAAAATTATATGGAAACCCCAATCCTCTTCATAGGGGCGCTGCTGCTGATAGTGGCATTCTTGGGCTGCTTTGTGCCGGTGCTGCCGGGGCCAACTATCGCCTACGCCGCCATACTG
Organism: Prevotellaceae bacterium; assembly: GCA_031288885.1. GTDB lineage: Bacteria > Bacteroidota > Bacteroidia > Bacteroidales > UBA932 > JAITMY01. Next base: position 4,760 of record JAITQP010000184.1, read on the forward strand.
GTGCGCCACTTTTTTTCGGAGAGTAGCGCCCCCTACTCTACCACCCTGCTGGTGGTAATGGGCGTGGCAATGGCCGTCGTTTTTTTGCTGGACTACATCATCCCCGGCTGGATAACGCGCAGGGTTGGAGGCTCCAAGTATGGGGCGCGCGGGGCGCTCATCGGTATGATAGCGGGAATTATTTTCACGCCCATAGGTATGCTGGTTGGCATGTTTTTGGGTGCGCTCATCGGCGAGCTGCTGCACGACAGCGATAGCTTTGGGCGAGCCTTCCGCATAGCGTGCTGGTCGTTCGTTGGGTTTTTGCTGACCGTTGGCGTCAAGTGCATCTACTGCATAGCCGCAACGTGGAAGTTTTTTAGTAACGGTTAATGATTCCTAATTCATCTTATACTTTCCTTTCCACAGCTGCTCCAAGCGCGCCTTTATTTCGCGCTCTTTGGCGCTATCGCCCGGGAGGTAGAACGCTGTGTCCGATATTTCATCGGGCAGGTAGTTGAGCTCCACAAAGTTATCCTGATAGTCGTGCGCGTACTTGTAGCCCTTGTGGTAGCCGAGGTCTTTCATGAGCTTTGTGGGGGCGTTGCGCAGGTGGAGCGGCACCGGCAAATCGCCCGACCGGCGCACCTGCGCTATGGCGGCCTCAATCGCCATGTACGAGGCGTTGCTCTTGGGGCTTGTGGCTAAGTAAACTGCGCACTGCGCCATCACAATCCTGCCCTCGGGCATCCCGATAACCTTTACCGCGTCAAAGCAGGCCTGCGCCATGAGGAGGGCGTTGGGGTTGGCCAGCCCCACGTCTTCGGCGGCGAGAATGACCATGCGGCGGGCAATGAACAGCGGGTCTTCGCCGCCCTCAATCATGCGCGCCAGCCAGTACACCGCCGCGTTGGGGTCGCTGCCGCGCATGCTTTTTATGAACGCCGAAATGATGTCGTAGTGCTGCTCGCCGTTTTTGTCGTACAGGGCGATGTTTTCCTGTAGCCGCTCGGTTACAATGCTGTTGTTGATGGTGATTTCGCTGCCGCTGAACGAGCTGACCACAATCTCCAGCACGTTGAGCAGCTTGCGGGCGTCGCCCCCCGAAAAGCGAAACAGCGCCTCCGTTTCCTCGACGCTAACGTGCAGCTGCTTCAGGTAGGCGTCCGTCGTGATGGCGCGCTCCAGCAGCTTTTTGAGGTCGTCCACCTCCAGCGGCTTGAGCACGTACACCTGACAGCGCGAAAGCAGCGGCGAAATGACCTCAAACGAAGGGTTTTCGGTGGTTGCGCCGATGAGCGTGACCGTTCCGTGCTCCACCGCGCCCAGCAGCGAATCCTGCTGCGACTTGGAGAAGCGGTGAATTTCGTCAATAAAAAGGATTGGGTTGGGAGTGCTAAAGAAGCTTTGCCGCTTGGCGTCCTCAATTACCTCGCGCACGTCCTTCACGCCGGCGTTCACCGCGCTAAGCGTGTAGAACTTGCGGTTTTGCCGGTTGGCGATAATGCGCGCCAGCGTTGTTTTGCCCACGCCGGGCGGCCCCCACAGGATGAAAGAGGTCAGCTTGTCGCCCTCTATCATTTGGCGCAGCACGGCCTTTTCCCCCACCAAGTGCTGCTGCCCGATGTAGTCGTCCAGCGTTTGAGGCCGCATTCGCTCTGCTAAGGGTATATTTGGCATGAGAAGTTTGGGCTAAAAGTTAGGCAATAAGAGCTAAAGTTTGGGAGCTAAGAAATATTTTCAATACTTTCCAGCTCTTTGTCCGTAAAGGTGGTGTTATTTACTGCGCAAATGTTTTGCTTGAGCTGCTCTACGCTGCTGGCGCCCACTATCACAGAGGTTACGCGCGCATCCTTGAGCAGCCATGCGATAGCCATTTCCGCAAGGGTTTGCCCGCGCTGGGCGGCAAGGTCGTTGAGGTGCGCCACCCGCTTCACAACGTCGTCCGTTACCTGCTCGCGCTGCAAGAAGCCGTGCGGCTTGGCGGCGCGCGAATCCTGCGGAATGCCGTTCAGGTATTTTGCGCTAAGCAAGCCCTGCGCCAGCGGCGAAAACGCCACAAAGCCAACGCCGCTACGCTCCGCAGCGTCCAGCACCCCCTGCTCTACGTGGCGCGCCAGCAAGCTATACTTATCCTGATTTACCAGACACGGCACATGCTGCTGCGCCAGTATTTTGTAGGCTTTTTCGGCTTCCGCCACCGGATATTTTGATATGCCAACGTAGAGCGCCTTGCCCTGCTTCACCACGTCTATCAGCGCCTGCATGGTTTCCTCCACGGGCGTTTGGGGGTCGTAGCGGTGGGAGTAGAAAATGTCCACGTAGCCCAACCCCATGCGCCGCAGGCTTTGGTCAAGGCTGCTGATGAGGTGCTTGCGCGAGCCGCCATCGCCGTACGCACCCGACCACATGAGGTGTCCTGCCTTGGTGCTTATCACCAGCTCGTCGCGGCGACCGGCGAGGGTGGTTTTGAGCATCCTGCCAAAGTTAACCTCCGCGCTACCCGCAGGAGGCCCGTAGTTGTTGGCAAGGTCAAAGTGCGTGATGCCGTTTTCAAAGGCATACTTCACGATGTCCGTAGCGACGTCAAACCTGTCCACGTTGCCAAAGTTATGCCACAGCCCCAGCGCTATACGCGGCAGCTGCAAGCCGCTCTTACCACAGTATGCGTACGTCATCATA
>JAITQP010000123.1 GCA_031288885.1 Prevotellaceae bacterium
ACATTGCTCAGACAGTTTGCTGCAAAAGATAAAAACTTTTGCTACCTCAACTTTGATGATGAACGCCTCATCAACTTTGATGTGAGCGATTTTTCTATGCTCATGCTCCTCTGGCAAAAGCAAGGTGACTTTAAAACCATTTACTTGGATGAGGTGCAAAATGTGCCCCAATGGGAGCGCTTTGTTCGACGTATTCGCGATGAAGGCTATAAGGTTTTTATCACCGGCTCCAACTCCAAGCTACTCAGCAGCGAGCTGGGGACACATCTTACCGGAAGGTACCGGCAAATAGAGCTTTACCCTTTTTCATTTAACGAATATTTGCAGCTATGCAAGCTATCTACAAAAAACATAACCACCACTACCAAGCAGGCAAAAATACTACACGCCTTTGACACATACCTGCTGCATGGCGGATTTCCATACTACTGCAAAACCAAAGAACGCAGCTTTTTAAGCATGCTTTACGATAACATTATCTACAAGGATGTTTTGTTTCGCTTTGCCATACGCGAGAAGAAAGCATTCCGCGAGCTGGCTAACTACGCCATGACCAACATAGCTAAAGAGTTTAGCTACGAAAATTTGGCCAAAACCTTACAGTTCAAAAGTAGCACTACAGTGAAGGATTATCTCCTAAACATGGAAGACACATACCTGTTTTATATGCTCCCTAAGTATGATTTTTCGCTAAAAAAACAGCACGTTTCCAACAAAAAATTGTACACCATAGATAACGGGCTGCGCAACACCGTTGCCTTTTCCTTTTCGGAAGATAGCGGCAGGCTGCTCGAAAATGCCGTGTTCATAGATCTCAAGCGGCGAAATAGCGGAAGTGAGCTATACTTTCATCGAGATAAGCGTGAATGCGATTTTATAGTACGGGATGGAGCATCTATCGTTCAGGCAGTTCAAGTATGCGACCAGCTTACGCCCGAAAACCGGCAGCGCGAAATAGAGGGGCTCTTGGAAGCCTTGGAGCGCTACAAGCTGCCGCGCGGAACTCTTGTTACAAAAGATACGGAGCTAACCGAAAAACACGGCAACAAGTATATTGACATTATACCGGCGTGGAAATGGTTTCTGAATAATTCTTCACTCTGACAAAAATTATCTAATACTATGCGTTTCTCAATCATCACCGTCACGTACAACGCCGAGAAGGTACTTGAGCGCACGATTTTGAGCGTGCTAAACCAAACCTATCCGCTGGTTGAGTATATTATTGTGGATGGGAACTCTTCGGATGGAACGAGGGCAATCATTGCGCAGCACGCTTCCGGAGTTTCCCGCTGGGTCAGCGAGCCGGACAGCGGGTTGTACGATGCAATGAACAAAGGGCTGCGCATGGCAACGGGCGACTACGTGTGGTTTTTGAACGCCGGCGACACGCTGCACAGCAAAACCACCATAGAAGAAGCGGTACGCAGCATTCCCCACGCTGCAAATTCTCCTGATGTTATTTACGGGGAAACCGATTTGGTGAACATGGATGAAAAATTCATCGCCTCTCGACGGCTGAAAGCCCCCGAAGCGCTCACGTGGCGAAGCTTCAACATGGGGATGATGGTGTGCCACCAGTCATTTGTTGTGAAGCGCAGCATTGCCCCCACCTACAACCTCCGCTACCCGCTCGTTGCCGATTTTGATTGGTGCATCCGCTGCCTCAGGCAGGCAAAATATGTGCACAACACGCACCTCATCCTATCCAACTTCCTCACCGAAGGGCTTTCGTCCCAAAAACGAAAAGCGTCCCTTAAGGAACGCTTTCGTATCATGTCGCACTACTATGGGCTGACGCCCACCGTTTTTCGCCATGTGTGGTTTGCCTTGCGCTTTTACGCAGCAACGCTACTTGGCAGGCAAATTTGAGGCTGCCTTTTTCCTGCGCAGCGCAAGGGCAACTCCCCCTGCAAGCACCAAGAGCAGCAGCGTTGATGACGCTCGGGCAATTTTTATGGAGCGGTAGTATCCATCGGGGTAGAATTTAAATTCTACCGTATGCTCCCCTGCCGGAACAATCATGCCGCGCAGTATCCAGTTGGTGCGGAAGTGCGGCGCAGGCTGGCCGTCCACGTAGGCTTTCCAGCCCTTTGCGTAGTAAATTTCCGAAAATACGGCAAGCCTGTCAGCATCGGAGCTCGACTTGTAGATAACCGCGTTGGGCTTATACTTCGTCATGCTGATGGTGGCGGTTCCGGCTGCCTGCGGATTTTGGTACGTTGCCAAGTGGCGCTCAAAGCGCTTATCAACAATCGCCGTTTTTTGCAAATCAACCTCGCTCAGCAGCGCCATTTCGGCGTCAGCATTTTCCACAACCTTAAAATCCTCTACAAACCACGCATTGCCGTAGGCAGCGTTGTTGCGGATTGGCGCGGCGTCTTTGTTGTGGATAATGTAGCGCATGTTGAGCATGTTGAGCGTGGCGAGGCGGCTCAGGATAGCCTCCATCTCGTCGCCGGTGCGCGCATTGCTCGCCTGCGAGGTGAATTGGTTTATTTCGGGCGTAATTTTACGCTCTATCAGCTCTTGGTAGCGGCGCAGCTTGGCGGCGTTGTACCCGCCAATGGACTTGTGGTAGTAGGAAACATAGGTGTCGTTGAACGGATTGTTGAGCGAAAGCACCCGATACGACTGGCTTGTATCCTGCAAAATCAGCTCGTCGACCTTGCTCATGGCGTATTGCTGCTTTTGGGCTTTGGGAAGCACAAAGTTATCGTCGTTGAGGTAGCGCTTGTCCACCTGCCACAGGTCTATGAGCACAAGCACGGCAATAGCCGCGGCGACCGACACGCCGGATTTCAGCGTGCCTTTCATGAAATAGTATAGCGCCCCTGCGGAAAGCACAATAAATACCAGCGAACGAACCGCATCGGAGCGGAGCAGGCTTGCGCGGTCGCTAAGCAGCGCGGTGTAGTACCAGTCCGGCATGTTGTAGGTAGCGTCGTACGAGGAGCGAAAATCAAAGAACATCGCCGGCGCAACCGCGAAGAGCAGGCAAAGCCCTCCCGTTATACCCAGCGCATACTTCAAGCCTTTTTTGAAATCGCCCAGCGGGATTTTTTTGTCAAACAGCTCCTTTAGCGTGAGCAGCGCCAGCAGGGGCACGGTAAACTGGGCTATGACTAACGCCATAGACGGCGTTCGGAACTTATTGTAAAACGGCAGATGGTAGAACAGCAAATCGTTGAACCACTCCATATTTCTCCCCCACGATAAAAATATGGATAAAATCGTCAGCCCAAGCAGCCACCACTTGATGGGATGCTTGTAGATAAACAGGCCGAGCATAAACAAAAAGCACACTATTGCGCCGAGGTAAACGGGGCCCGAGGTAAACGGCTGCGCGCCCCAGTAGGTGTACGACTGGATAGACTTCCCCAGCTGCGCGCCTCGTGCCTTATACGCTTTATACACCTCAGACGAAGCGCCCAGCTCCCCGCCGGACGCTCCGCCGTGGATATTGGGGATAAGCAGCGAAAACGCTTCGGCTTTGCCGTAGCTCCACGTAAAGGCGTAATCCTTATCCAGCCCCGAGCTTTTCGGCTGCGCTGCGTCGCCCTCCGACGGCGTTAGCTCCGACGCTCCGCGGATGCTCTCCTGCCCCATTTCGTAGTTGACGTGGAGCCCAACCGAGTTGGCCGTCACCGCCAGCGTCGCAGCCAGCGCCAAAGCGCCCGAGGCAATAACAAATTGCTTGAGCTGCTTTTGCTTGAGCATGCTGAAGAAGCAACACAGCACCAACCCTAATACAATAAAAATAAGGTAGTAGGTAATTTGGTAGTGGTTGCTGCCCACCTGCAGCGACAACGCCACCGCCGTAAGCGCAGCCCCCAGCACAAGCTTACCGCGATAGGCCATGAGCACGCCCGCCACCACCAGCGGCATGTACGCTATAGCGTATGCTTTGGTAACGTGTCCGGCTTCGATTATGATAAAGTTGTAGGACGAAAAGGCAAAGGCAATAGCGCCTATGGTGGCAAGCCAGAGGTTTGCGCCCAGCGACAGCATCAGCAGGTAAAAGGCAACAAAAGCCACCACAATGATGGACATCGAAAGGTAGTCGAACATCATAAATGGCTTTGACAGGTAGTTCACGTAGTTTGTTGGGCCTACGCCGTAAATCCCCACATGGTAGGTCGGCATACCGGAGAACATGGCGCCCGTCCAGCAGGAAGTCTCGCCGGTTTCCTTGTAGAAGTTTTCCACCTCTTTTTGCATCCCCTCAACCTTAACCATATCGCCCTGTTGGACAACTTTGCCCTTGAACACAGGGCTGAAGTAAACTGCCGAAACGGCGATAAAGAACGCTATCGGCAGCAAAAAATGCCACCATTTTCTGCTTGTGGTCTTCACTTTTTTCATAATCGTTTGTTACTATTTAGCTAATTCAAAAGACTTTGTTGTAACGGGACGCTGCCCCGTAGGGGCAGCATGTTGGTAGAACCGGCACGCCCCCCCCCGCCTCTCTCCGTCTCGTAGGGACGGAACATCACAGGCAGCGGCGATGCGACGGCAAACCACATTCCGTCCCCTACGGGACGGCGCCGCCTGCCGTTGCAACAACGTCAATTCAAGATGATAATACCCATTCATCACAGCTTGCTCAGCAGCGAGCGCAGGCTCACCTTTTCGTCCATAATGCCGCGCAGCGCATCAATCGCCACGCGCTCCTGCTCCATGCTGTCGCGGTAGCGAATGGTCACCGTAGCGTCTTCCAGCGATTGGTGGTCAACCGTTATGCAAAACGGCGTGCCGATGGCGTCCTGACGGCGGTAGCGCTTGCCGATGGAGTCTTTTTCGTCGTACTGGCAGCTGAAATCGTACTTCAGCGCGGCCAGTATTTCGCGCGCCTTTTCGGGCAACCCGTCCTTTTTTACAAGCGGCAGCACGGCCAGCTTTACCGGAGCAATGGGCGCCGGAATGCGCAGCACCACGCGCTCGCCGCCCTCCTCGCCGTCTTTCTGCACTTTTTCCTCGCAGTAGGAGTTTGCCAGCACCGACAGCACCAGCCTGTCAACGCCTACCGAAGTTTCCACAACGTACGGCACGTAGCTTTCGTTGGTTTCAGGGTCAAAGTATTGCAGCTTGCGGCCGGAAAACTTCTGGTGGTTGCCCAAGTCAAAATCTGTGCGCGAGTGAATGCCCTCCAGCTCCTTAAACCCAAAGGGGAAGCGGAACTCAATATCGCAGGCGGCGTTGGCGTAGTGCGCCAGCTTATCGTGGTCGTGGTAGCGGTAGTGGTCGTTGCCCATGCCCAGCGCCTGATGCCACTTGAGGCGGGCTGACTTCCAGCGCTCGTACCACTTCATCTCCTCGCCCGGGCGGACAAAGAACTGCATCTCCATCTGCTCAAACTCGCGCATGCGGAAAATGAACTGGCGCGCCACAATTTCATTGCGAAACGCCTTGCCGATTTGCGCAATGCCAAACGGGATTTTCATGCGCCCCGTCTTCTGAACGTTCAGGAAGTTTACAAAAATGCCCTGCGCCGTTTCGGGGCGAAGGTAGATGGTGGAGGACTCATCGCTCACCGACCCGATTTTGGTTTCAAACATCAGGTTAAACTGCCGCACCTCCGTCCAGCTGCGCGTGCCCGACACGGGGCAAACAACTTCGCAATCCAAAATCAGCTGCCGCAGACCTTCGAGGTCATTCGCGGTGAGCGCCTCCACCATGCGCTGCCGCACCTCGTCAGCTTTGGCGGTGTTGCGCAGCACGTTGGGGTTGGTGGCGCGAAATTTTGCCTCATCAAAGGCGTCGCCGAACTTTTTGCGGCTTTTCTCCACCTCCTTTTCGGTCTTCTCCTCCAGCTTGGCAATGTGCTCCTCGAGCAGCACGTCGGCGCGGTAGCGCTTTTTGGAGTCCTTGTTGTCGATGAGCGGGTCGTTGAACGCCCCCACGTGCCCCGACGCCTCCCACGTGCGGGGGTGCATAAAAATAGCGGCGTCAATGCCCACAATATTTTCGTTGAGGCGTACCATTGCCTCCCACCAGTACCGCTTAATGTTATTCTTCAGCTCCGAGCCATACTGACCGTAATCGTACACGGCGCTGAGCCCGTCGTAGATTTCGCTTGAGGGAAAAATGTAGCCGTACTCCTTGGAGTGCGCTATCAGCTTTTTGAAAAGTTCTTCTTGGTTCATAATTTAATTCCTAATGCTTAATTCTCCTCCGCCACCGCCTTTACAAAGCCCATAAACAGGGGGTGCGGCGTGAGGACGGTGCTCTGAAATTCGGGGTGAAACTGCGTGGCGATGAAAAACCGGTGCGTTGGCATTTCGATAATCTCCACCAATCGGGTTTGCTCGTTTACGCCGGAGGCTACCAGCCCTGCCTTTTCGAGCTCCGGCAGGTACTCGTTGTTGAGCTCAAAGCGGTGGCGGTGGCGCTCCACAATCTCCGTTGTGCCGTATATTTTGTGCGCCAGCGTTCCCTCCTTTAGGGTGCACTTGTAGCCGCCGAGGCGCATGGTGCCGCCGAGGTTGGTAACATGCTTTTGGTTTTCCATGATGTCGATAACCTTGTGCGGAGTGTTCGGGTTGATTTCGGACGAGTGCGCATCCTTGTAGCCAAGCACGTTGCGGGAAATCTCCACCACGGCGCACTGCATGCCAAGGCAGATGCCAAAGAACGGGAGGTTGTTTTCGCGGGCGTAGCGGGCGGCGGCAATTTTCCCCTCTATCCCGCGCTCCCCAAAGCCCGGGGCAATCATTATGCCCTGCATGCCCTTTAGCGTTTCGGACACGGTGCGCTCGTCTATGTGCTCCGACTGGAAGAAGTGCACCTTTACCTTGCACTCGTTGTACACGCCCGCGTGAATGAGCGCCTCGAGGATGGACTTGTAGGCGTCGGGAAGCTCCACGTACTTGCCCACCAGCCCAACGTTGACCGTTTTTTTGGGATGCTTGGACTTTTCCACAAATTCCTCCCACGCCGTCATGTCGGCGGCGGGCGCGTCGGCGAACTTAAACTTTTTGAGCACCACCTCATCCAGCCTTTCCTTTTGCATCACCAGCGGGATTTCGTATATCGTGGGCACGTCTATGGACTGCACCACCGCGTCGGGGTCGATGTTGCAGAACAGCGCAATTTTTTTGCGGAACTCGCGGGGCAAGTCTTTTTCGGTACGCAGCACCAGAATATCGGGCTGCACGCCGTTTTCCAGCAGCTGCTTCACCGAGTGCTGCGTGGGCTTTGACTTGAGCTCGCCGGCGGCTTTGATGTACGGCACCAGCGTGAGGTGGATAAAGAGCGCGTTGTCGGCGCCCAGCTCGTAGCGCAGCTGGCGCACGGCCTCCACGTACGGCAGCGATTCGATGTCGCCCACCGTGCCGCCGATTTCCGTAATCACAAACTGGTACTGCTTGCCCGCGCCCAGCAGCTGTATGCGCCGCTTTATTTCGTCGGTAATGTGGGGGATAACCTGCACCGTTTTGCCGAGGTACTCGCCCTTGCGCTCGTTGTTGATGACCGTTTGGTAAATGCGTCCGGTGGTAACGTTGTTGTTTTGCGTGGTGTGGATGCCCAAAAAGCGCTCGTAGTGCCCCAAGTCGAGGTCGGTCACCGCCCCGTCGATGGTCACGTAGCACTCCCCGTGCTCGTAGGGGTTTAGCGTATCGGGGTCAACGTTGATGTAGGGGTCGAGCTTTTGGATAGCCACCGAAAACCCGCGCGCCTGCAGCAGCCTTGCAAGAGACGCAGCAATAATACCTTTCCCAAGGGAGGACACAACGCCCCCCGTTACAAATATGTACTTCGTCGCCATTTTTTATTCTTACTTTTGTATATCAATACTTTTCACGCTCATTTCTTGCTGATTAAGCAGCCGTAAAAGTACGCTTTATTTTTTGAAGCGCAAAATTTTTTCTGTTAGTGATTAGCTATTAGTGATTAGTGATTAGTGGCGCGAGGCGTGGCGTGGCGGCATAGGGGTGTAGGGGCGGGTTTTAAACCCGCCCTTATTTTTGCATACCACCCGTGCCCACCTCTGCCGTCATTCCGACCGACGCGCGCGAGGGACGAGCGCGCGGAGCGGAGGAACCTCCTCGCAAACAGCCGTCCCCGCACGCCTCGCGCCATTGCACGCTTTGCGCCGTCACGTGAGGGACGGAATGTGGGTATTGCCGCCTCGTCGCTATCCGTGATGTTCCGTCCCTACGGGTAGGGTGTGCAAACGCAACGAAATTCTTCTTACAAAAACAGCCTCATTTTTATCATCTAACATTCTATGAATAAACTTATTATAAACAAAACATGGGAAGAATTTTATTCACAATAAAAATGCCTCTATAATTCACTCTATATTTATATTATGTTCATTTTGTGTATCATCATGTTAACTGTAGTTTTTCAGAAAAAAACCAGCAGAAAAATTTTAGCATGTTTGCACACCCTACCCTACCCTACCCTACCCAACGGGACGGCGCGAAGCGTGCAACCGCGCGAAGCGTGCAAATAGGACGGCTGTATGCGGGGAGATTTGGCTTCGCCGAGCTCCGCTTCGCTCCGGTTCTCCACTCCGCGCGCTCGTACCTCGCGCGCGTCGGTCGGAATGACGGCAGGGGGCGGGTGCAATGAGGGGAACAAGACATCGTTACAACAACCCCTTTCCTAATTCCCCATTCTTAATTCTTAATTCTTAATTATTAATTCGTAATTCACTTAAACTCCCGCGACTCCATCAGGTGGCGGATGTCTTCGGTGATAAATTGGATGACGGGCGCAAGGGAGTCGCAGTTGGGGTGCACGTTGAAGTAGAGCGAGCCGCGCAGGAAGTGTTTTGTGCTGTCG
>JAITQP010000208.1 GCA_031288885.1 Prevotellaceae bacterium
AGGTCGATGGAGAAGTTGAATTGCCGGATGAGCTTTATCCCTATGGAGCCATCGGGGGCGTGGCTGGGGGTGGAGGCGCTGGAGGAGGCTTGCAGGGTGACGGGCATGTCGGTAAACGCTACATCGGGCGACAAGCGGAAGCTGTGGGCTTTGCCGTAAAATACGGGCGTTGCGTGCCCCATGCTCACCGTTGAGGCTTGCCCCTCGGGCTTAAAGCCGGTGAGGAGCAGGCGGTTTTTCCGCACAAAGCGGCTAAAGGCAATGAGGTGGTAGCTTGCTCCCGTATCAAAAATAAAATTCCCCGTAACCTCCTTTTTCCCCACAATGTCCAGCGCTCCTTGCAGGATGAGCAGCTTTTGGCCGTCGGCAATCGGAAGAACGATGGCGTTTGCCTCGTTCCGGTGCGCGCCAAAGGCGGAGAGCGTGAGCTGCCGCCTGTCAAAATCAACGCTAACAACGCAGGCCGCGGCAAGGTTAAGCCCTATAACGCCGTCCAAGCCGTGCTTGATGGTCGGGAAGAGGGCGATGTTTTGGTTTTGCAGCGCGAAGCTGTCGGTCAGGTGAACGGTGCTTGCCGAAGCAATCGCCACCTGCACCTTTCCCCCTACCACGTTGGCCTCCTGACGGTGGGTGGCCGCCAAGCCGATGGAGTCGGCCAAGCTGCGCCGGATGGCCATGCCGTCGGCGCCCGTGTCGAACAAAAAGCGGAGCACGGCGCCGCTGCCGTTGAGCCGGAGGGGAATAACAACGTGCCCTTCGAGCAGCTCAAAGGGGAGGGTTACGTCCGCCGCAGCGCGCTCTTGGGCTTTGCAGGGGCTGAATACGGCTACCGCAAAGGCAAACGCCAACAAAGTTTTCGTTGCTTTCATCACTTCAGGTGCGCGTTGATGAGCGGTCGTATTTCGGACGAGGAGGGTCGCGGCGCGTCAACGGCAATCAGCGTGCCGTCCTTGCCGACGAGCATAAAGCGCGGAATTCCGACTATCTTGTAGGGATCCATGAGCTCCTTTTTGGCGCTGCTGCCCGCAAACAGCTGCACGCCTTTCATTTCGTTGCTCTGGATGTACCGCCTCCACTTTTCCTCGTCCTTTGAGGGGTCGGTGGCAACGCTCAGGAACACAATATCCGCGTTGCCGTGAAACTCCTCCTCGAGCTTTTTGAGGTGTGGGAGCTCCTTTTTGCAGGGGCCGCACCACGTAGCCCAAACGTCAATGTACACCAGCTTCCCCCTGAAGTCGGACAGGGCAACCGGCTTGCCGGTTTCGTCGGGGAAGCGGAAGTCTATGGCGACGGATTTGTCCTTTACCACGTTCAGGGTATTTTTCATCACCCTAAGCCGGTCTTTCTGCGCCTCCGTGGCCAGATACTTCCCGTACCTTTCCTCGTAGTCAACCAAGCCGACGTGGGTTTTCTGGGCAGAGGCAAAGTGCGCCACTATCTCTCCCCGCAGCGTATCGTTGGCCACCTCGGGGAGACGCTCCAGAATGGCGCTCACGGGGTTGGATAGCTTTTCGCCCTGCACCTGCAGCTTGCAGAAGATGACTTTTTCGAGGAGGTCAACGCCCGAGGGGACGTAGCGCAGGATGGCCGTTGTTTTGGTCAGCTGGGCAAGGTTGATGCTGCGGTAGTAGTCGGGGAAGTCTTCGCCCTCCGGATGCGCCGTTCGCGGAGCGTACAGGAAGTTGACGGCCATGTCCAGCAGGTTGAGCCGCCTGTACTCCTCAAACGCCGCGTCGAACGCTCTGTTGCCCGTTGTGCTTTTGGGGTAAGCAGCAAGATTTTCCAGCTTTTCCTCCAGCAGCGGGAAGAAGTCCACGTAGGTGCTTATCTCGCGCATGAAGTAAACGGACTTCCACTCCAAGGGCTGCACAAAATTGTGCCACCGCTCCAGCTCGCGGTTTTCGGGGCTGTTGTCGCCGGCGAGGGCGTAGGAGGTCGGCGTAACGGCGAAGCTCAGGCGCGCGTCCTGCGGCTTGAGGTAAAAGGCGTAGCGGTTGACGGCGCGCTTACTCTCGCCGATAAAGTAAAAACCCTCCCGCTGCGGCCTGTGGGCAAAGTAAAAGGTGCTGTCGGCGGCGACCTCCGCGGTGGCCACCTCCTTCAGGCTATCGCCCGCTATGCGGTAAAGCGATACGTAGGGCAGCTTTCCCCTACCCCACTTTCCGGAAATTATCACGGGGTTGCCGAAATTTTCGGCGCAAACATTCCCCAGCATCGCGAGCGATAGCATGGGGATGAGTAGTATATTTTTTTTATTCATAATTTTAACTTTATTAAGTGTTTTTGCAGGTGAATAATTTAAGGCAATATTTTTATGTGCGTAAAGATATTGTCCCAAATAACCACATGCGTTTGAGGATTACAAAAAGCGTAGCTATCAATCTCTTTCCCTCCATATTTCAGCTTAACTACGTACACTTCGGCGCCCTTTAGCAGCGCTTTGTACAGCCATGTTTTTATCTTTTCCACCTCCGCTATGTACGCATTTTTTTCTGCGCTGCCCTGTACCTCGGCAAGGGCTTCTTCGTAGCTCGAAAGAAAAACAGCGGTACGATATCGCCTATCCGCTTTGTCTTGCCCGCCTACTTTAGCGGTCGATGTTAGCAATGATGCTACCGCTGCGCTGGGGGAAAACGTCAAATTTACGTACTTGCCGACCAACGCCGAATCTTTAATGTTTTCAACGTAGGCGTACGAAATGATTTCTATCTCCTGAGCGCTTGCTACAAAGTGTTCTTTCCCATTTCCATCAGCAAAAAAATCATCAGCGCCAGCGCTACCGGATGCTTTGGCGTTGAAAATATGCTTGGGTATCCAGCTTTTAAGTAAGTTCTCAAAGTTTGCCTCACAGCAATCCAAACTTTTACCGTGCTCATAAATGGAAACAAGATGCTTACCAAAATCATCCGGATGATGAGGCGCTTGAGCGTAAGCCTCGGCAGTAAAAGCGATTGCCGATAACAGGGAGATTATGAACGTTTTCATGGTAGTATCTTTTTATTTGGCTAACATTATC